>JBFHPI010000108.1:0-8456 GCA_041592855.1 Pseudomonas sp. | reverse complement strand
TTCAGCGGCCTGACCCGGGTGCTGGGCTCGGCGTACCTGTCTGGCATCGCCCTGTTCGTGCTGCTGCTGACGGCGGTGAGCACCTTTCTCTACTTCGAGCAGGCGCGTCTGGTGGCCGAGCTGTTCCCCGAGCGCGCCGCCCAGGTGCGAGTGTTCGGGGTGATCGACTTTGTCGTGCAGGCCGGAGCCCTCACCGCGCAGCTGTTTATCAGTGGCCGGGTGGCCCAGCGCCTGGGCGTGCGGGTGTTGCTGTCGGCGGTGCCGCTGCTGGTCTGCCTGGGCTTTATCGGCCTGGCCCTGGCGCCAACCTTTGCCGTGCTGGCGGCGCTGATGATCGTAAGGCGCATCGGCGAATATGCCTTTGTCCGCCCCGGGCGGGAGATGCTCTTCGCCCCACTGGATGCCGAGAGCAAGTACAAGGCCAAGAACTTTATCGACACCCTGGTCTACCGTGGCGGCGACGCGCTGAGCGGCTGGGCCAAGGCCGGGCTGGATATGCTCGGCCAGGGCGCCTGGCTGGTGGCCCTGGTTGGTGCCTGCTGCGCGGCCTGCTGGGGTGTGCTGGGCTGGCGCCTGGGCCGTCAGGCCGATGCCCGGGCGGCGCCTCCGGGTTAATCAGTCAGCGCCAGTCCGGCGGCTCCGTCCGCCAGTCGCGGCACCTGCCACTGGGTGCCGGCCAGCCAGTCGGCAAAGGCGGCCGGGGGCAGGGGTTTGCTGAGTAGATAGCCCTGGGCGATATCGCAGCCGAGCTGATCCAGGCGTTCGAGAATGGCCTCGGTTTCCACCCCTTCGGCGACGATCTTCAAACCCATGTTATGCCCCAGTTCGATGGTGGAGCGCACAATGATGTCGTCATCCGGGTTGCTCAGCAGGTCCTGGACGAATGACTTGTCGATCTTCAGCTCATGCACCGGCAGGCGCTTGAGCTGGGCCATGCTGGAGTAGCCGGTGCCGTAGTCGTCGATCGACAGCAGCACGCCCAGCTCGCACAGTTGCTGCAACTGGCCCATGGCCTGTTCCGGGTCGGCCATGACCGCGCTTTCGGTGATTTCCACGATCAGGCTGGCGGCGCTCAGGCCCTGTTCAGAGAGCTGTTCGGCGATAAAGGCGGCAAAGCCGGGGTCGGCCAGGTCCAGGGCGGAGACGTTGATCGCGATTTTCAGCGCCAGGCCCTGTTCCTGCCAGGCACGGCCCTGGGCCACGGCAGTGCGCACCACCCAGCGGGTCAGGGCACAGACATTGCCGGTCTGTTCGGCCAGGGGGATAAATTCGTCCGGCGGAATAAAGCCGTGCACCGGGTGAATCCAGCGCACCAGGCATTCCACGCCATACAGACAGCGGCTGTGGATATGCAGCTTGGGCTGCAGATAGAGGCTGAGCTGGTCGCTTTCCACCGCGCCTTTCAGTTCGCTCATCAGGGCCAGGCGCAGCAGGCTGTGACGATCCAGTTCGGGGCGATAGAGGGCGTAGGGCGAGCGCTGCGCCTTGCCCAGGTACATGGCCACCTCGGCATGCTGCAGCAGGCTGCCGGCGCTCTCGCCGTGGTCCGGGTAGAGGGCGATACCCAGGGTAGCGTTGAGGGTCATGCTGATGCCGCGCACCGCGAAGGGCTCCTGAAGGGCGCTGCGGTAGTGTTCGGCGGCGGGGATCACCTGGCCAGGGTCGCAGCGCGGAATCAGCAGGGCGAACTCATCGCCGCCCAGACGTGCCAGCTGTTCACCGGGGCGCAGGCGTTGCTGCAGGCGCTCGGCCAGCTGGCACAGCAGCTGGTCGCCGGCATCATGGCCGAGGGTGTCGTTGAGGTCCTTGAAGTTGTCCAGATCCATCAGCAGCACCGCCACGCTGTCGCCTGCAGCGCAACGGGCCAGGGCCTGCTGCAGTTCGGCGACGAAGCGGTTGCGGTTGGCCAGCTCGGTCAGCGGGTCGCGGTAGGCGAGAAAGCTGATGGTGGCCTCGCGCTCGGCGATGCCCTGTTGCATGGCGACGAATTCCCGGGCCAGCAGGCCCACCTCGCCGCCGGCCTGGGTGGCCGGCACCTGTATGGCCGCCTGGTAATCGCCGCTGGCGATGCGTCGCACGCTCTCCACCATCTGGCTCAGGGGGCGGCTGACGGTGTTGGCGATCCACAATGCGCCGAGGCCGGCCAGCAGCAGGGCAATGGCGAAGATGCCCGCCAGTTGCCATTGCAGTGGCTGGTAGTCGGCCAGCTCGGCGGACAGCGAGCGCATCAGCAGCACCTGCAGGTCGCCATTGGTCCCGCCCAGGGGGGCGCGCAAGGCGACCTGCTGCAAATTCTGCAGTTCGAAGCGGAACACGCCTGGTGTCTGAGTCAGATGCTGGCCGGCCAGCTCGGCCCTGGGCAGCCCCGCCAGATTGCTGGCCAGCACCCGGTAGGCACCGGGGGCACCGTCGAGCAGGGCCACATCGGCGCCGCTCAGCTCGGCCAGCAGGGTGGTGGCCTGATCGTCCAGTTCGAAGGCCATCAGCAACCAGCCCATCAGATTGGGGCGCGGCGCGAAGATCGGTGTGGCGTTGACATGCAGCACCCGACCGGCGAATACCACCAGGCGCTCGGCGCTCTCGGGATCATTCTCATCCAGCAGGCTGTCCCAGGGCAGCGGGGCGCCGGGCAGCAGCGCGTCACTGGTGCCTGCCAGCACCTGTCCGGCGGGGGCGCTGACCAGGGCGAAACTGGCCTGGCTGCGGGCGGCGAAGGATTCCAGGGCGGCGGACAGCGACTGTGCCTGCTGCTGCGGGCTGGCCACCAGATCGGCGATCTCGCCGAGCAGGGTGAAGTCCTTGGCGATCAGGTCGGCCATGGCGCTCTGCGCCTGGCGTCGGCTCTGCAGCTCATGGGCCAGCACGCCGTGGGCGAAGTCCAGCTGGCTGGCCACCTGGCGCAGGGTGTGCTGGTAGGTGGAGCGATACACCAGGGCCAGCAACAGCACCATCACCGCCAGCAATAGCAGGAGAAAGAAGCCGAGAATCTTGCCGCGCAGGGTCATGGCACGTAGCCGCCCTTGCCCTGCGGGCGCATCTTCGGCGTTTTTGGCCTGGGGTCACGCTTGAGCGGGCTGGCGAGCTGCCAGGTCAGGCTGGCGGTGCTGTCCAGGGGGCGCTGGGTGGGCTCGCTGGTCTCGTTGATGCGCGGGTGCCAGACATGCAGGCGCTGGCCGGGCGCCGGGCTGAAGTCCAGGCGGGCGCGGCCGTCCTGGTCGGTCTGGGTGAACCAGGGGCTGTCCAGCACCAGGATAAAACCGAGCATCCAGTCGTGGATATTGCAGCCCAGGGTGACTAGGCCGGATTGCTCAAAGCGCACTTCCTGGGGCGCGGCCTTGTGCTGGTGCATGCGCAGCTCGAAGCGCTTGGCCGGGGAGAAGGAGTAGACGTGATGATTGATCGGGTCGGAGTTGGGGAAACTCACCGTGGTGCCGACCTGCACCGGCAGGATATAGGGGGTGAACTGGCGGCGCTTCTGGTCCATCAATGCGGGCTGCTCTGGGGCTTGGCTCGGGCCGGGCTCGATCCAGAGGACAGCCTCGTCCAGGGGTTTACCCTTGTTGTCCAGCAACTGCACGTCCAGGCTCGCCGCCCAGCCCGTGGCGCTCCAGAGTCCAAGCAGCATCCAGCCTGACTTGCCCATAGCCACCTCCAACTTTCGCCCCATGAGTATAGAAAGACTGGCGCGTTACACCCGAGGACTTTGCCCGATGGCGGCGATCTGTGCCATGAGCCAGTGCAAGGCCGGTTCGCGCTGGCGCTGGGCCAGGCTGACCATCTCCAGGTGGAAGGGACCCAGGGCAAAGGGCAGTTCGAACAGCTGCAGGGGCAGCAGGGTGGCGAAATGTCGGGCCAGCTGGCTGGGCAGCACTGCCGCCAGTTCGCTGCCGGCGACGATATGGGCGGCCTGCAGATAGTTCGGCGTGGTGTAGGCGATCTGCCGGTACAGGCCCTGCTCGCCCAGCCACTGATCGACCATGCCGCGGGTCTGGCCACCGTGCACCCAGAGGTGGCGCAGCTGCAGAAAGCGCGGCAGATCCATCGGGTCAGTCGCCAGGGGGTGGCCGCGGCGCAGGGCCAGCAGCAGGGTTTCGCTCAGCCAGTGCTGGCGGGCGAAACGCGCCGGCACCTCGTCGAAGCGGCCCAGCACCAGATCCAGCTCGCCCCGGTCCAGGGCCTCGGCGGGCAGGCTGGGGCTCAGGTGGCGGATATCGATGCGCATGCCCGGCGCCTGTGCGCTCAGTTGCTGTAACAGACGCGGCATGCACAGCTGTTCCACGTAGTCGGTGACGGCGATGCAGAAGCGCTGGCAGCTGCTGGCCGGGTCGAAGGTTTCGCTGGCGCCGACGCTCTGTTCGATCTGCTGCAGGGCGCTGCGAATCGGCCCCTCCAGCGCCAGGGCCCGGGGGGTCGGGCGCATGCGTCGGCCGACCCGCACCAGCAGCGGATCATCCAGCAGCTCGCGCAGACGCCCCAGGGCATTGCTCACCGCTGGCTGGCTCAGGGCCAGGCGCTCGGCGGCGCGGGAAACATTCTGCTCACGCATCAGGGCATCGAAGACGCGCAGCAGGTTGAGGTCGAAGTTTTGGCTATTCATTGGGCGAATATGATGTATCACAAGACTAAATTTCAAAAATAGTAGCGTCTTGCATAAGGTGGCGGGCGATTGATTTCTTCTCGTCCCGGAGGCGCTGCGATGACCCACCCTGCTTTTACCCTCAACCAGGCCGCGGTGATCGGCGCCGGCACCATGGGCCGCGGTATCGTGATGAGCCTGGCCAATGCCGGCATCCAGGTGTTGTGGCTGGACAACAACCCGCAGGTGCTCGACCAGGGTCTGACCCTGGTGGCGCAAACCAACGCTCAGCAGGTGCAGCGCGGGCGCATCAGCGAAGAGGAAGCCGCCGCCCGTCTGGCCCGGGTGACCCCGGTGACGGACTACGCCGCCCTGGCCGGGGTCGATCTGCTGATCGAGGCGGTGTACGAGAACCTCGAACTCAAGCAGCGCATCTTTCGCGAGCTGGATGCCGTGCTCAAACCCTCGGCGATTCTGGCCAGCAATACCTCGGCGCTGGATATCGACGCCATCGCGGCCGTGACGTCGCGACCCGAGCAGGTGCTGGGCCTGCATTTCTTCAGCCCGGCGCACATCATGAAACTGCTGGAGATCGTACGCGGCGCCAAGACGGCGCCGGCGGTGCTGGATGCCGCGCTGGCCCTGGGTAAGCGCATCGGCAAGGTGGCGGTGGTGGCCGGCAACTGCCACGGTTTTATCGGCAACCGCATGCTGCATACCTATGTGCGTGAGGCGCGCATGCTGCTGCTCGAAGGGGCCCTGCCGCAACAGGTGGACGCCGCCCTGCAGGCATTCGGTTTTGCCATGGGGCCGTTCCGCATGTACGACGTCGTCGGCATCGACCTGGAATGGCGGGCGCGGGAGCTGGCCGGGCGTGGTCAGGATGATGTGGCGGTGCAGGTGGACAATCGCCTCTGTGGCCTGGGCCGCTTCGGACAGAAGGTCGGCCTGGGCTATTACCGCTATGCCGAAGGCAGCCGTGAGGCCCTGCATGACCCAGCGGTGGACGCCCTGGTGCTGCAGGTGGCCGAGCAGTTGGGCTTTGTCCGCCGCGCGATCAGCGATGAGGAAATTCTCGAACGCTGCCTGCTGGCCCTGGTCAATGAGGGGGCGAAGATTCTCGAAGAAGGCATCGCTCGTTGTAGCGCCGATATCGATCTGGTCTATCTCAACGGTTATGGCTTCCCGGCAGAGCAAGGCGGGCCCATGAGCTGGGCCGATGCGCAGGGCCTGGGCGTCATCCTCGATCGTCTCGGCACGCTTCAGACCCACTTTGGCGAGCACTGGCTGCCGGCGCCGCTGATCGAGCGGTTGGTTGCCGATGGCATGCGTTTCGCGGATGTGCTGGAGGGCCGGGTATGAGCTATCAGGCGCCGCTGCGTGATATGCGTTTTGTGCTGCATGAACTGTTCGATGCCGCTGCTCACTGCGAGCGCCTGGACAATGGCCTGGATCGCGAGCTGATCGACGGTGTGTTGGCGGAGGCTGCGGCCTTTGCCGCCGGCGAGATTGCCCCGCTCAATCGCAATAGCGACGAGCAGGGTTGCCGCCTGGAAAACGGCCAGGTCAGCACGCCTACGGGCTTTGCCGAGGCCTATCGGCAGTATGTGAACAATGGCTGGGCGAGCATGACCGGGCCGCAGGAATATGGTGGTCAGGGCTTCCCCCAGCTGGTCAGCTTTGCCTTCCATGAAATGCTGATGAGCGCCTCGCTGTCCTTTCGCGTGTACTCCGGATTGACCGAGGGGGCGGTGCTGGCGCTGTACAAACACGGCAGCGAGGCGCTCAGGCAGGCCTATCTGGAAAAAATGGTCAGTGGCCAGTGGAGTGGCACCATGTGCCTGACCGAGCCCCAGGCCGGTACCGACCTGGCCCTGCTGCGCACCCGCGCCGAGCCCCAGGCCGATGGCAGCTACAAGGTCAGCGGCAGCAAGATCTTTATCAGCGGCGGCGAGCAGGATCTGTCGAAGAACATCATTCATCTGGTGCTGGCGCGTCTGCCCGATGCACCGGCGGGCGTGAAGGGCATTTCGCTGCTGCTGGTGCCCAAGTTTATTGCCGCGGCCGACGGCACGCCGGGCGCGCGCAATGCCCTGAGCTGCGGCGCCCTCGAACACAAGATGGGCATCAAGGGCGCCTCCACCTGTGTGATGAACTTCGATGGCGCCACGGGCTGGTTGATTGGCGAGGCCAACCAGGGCCTGGCCTGCATGTTCACCATGATGAACGACGCGCGTTTTCAGGTCGGCCTGCAGGGCCTGGGAATCGGCGAGGCGGCCTTCCAGGGCGCCCTGCGCTATGCCCGCGAACGCCTGCAGTCGCGTAGCCTGGCGGGCGCGCAGGCACCGGACAAGGTGGCCGACCCGATCATCGTGCATCCCGATGTGCGGCGCATGCTGCTGACCCAGAAGACCCTGGTGGAAGGCAGCCGCATGCTCGCTGCCTACACCGCGTGCCAGCTCGATCTGGAGCACGGTGCCGATTCGCTTGAGGCGCGCCAGGCGGCGGGCAGGCGGGCGGCGTTGCTGATCCCCATCGTCAAGGCGTTCTGCACCGATATGGGCCAGGAGGTGGCCAGCCTCGGTGTGCAGGTCTACGGTGGCCACGGTTATATCCGTGAGTGGGGGATGGAGCAGCTGATGCGCGACAGCCGCATCACCCAGTTGTACGAGGGCACCAACGGTATCCAGGCCCTGGACTTTATCCGGCGCAAGCTGCTGGGTGACGGCGGGGCTGAGCTGTCCGCACTGCAGGCCGAGTTCAGTGAACTGTGCGATGCCCTGAGCGGGCGTCCGGCGCTGGCGCAGATGGCTCGCGTGGTGCAGGCCCGTCTGGGCGAATGGCGCGAACTCGGGGCCGAGGTGATTGCCCATTGTCAGCGTGATGCCCAGGAAATCGGCGCCACGTCGGTGGATTTCCTCCAGTATTCGGCCTATGTACTGCTGGCCGGTTTCTGGCTGCAGGCGGCGGCGCGGGCCCAGGATGCACTGGAGAATGGCAATGACGAGGCGGGCTTCTATCAGGCCAAACTGCACAGTGCCGATTTCTACCTGCGCCGCGTGCTGCCGCGCGCCAGTGGTCACCGCGAGGCGTTGCTGGGCGGGGCGAAGTGCCTGATGGCGATGCCGGAAGAGAGCTTCGCGTTCTAGCGACGGGCTGTCGGTGCGCACGGCGCACGCTATGCGTGAGGCAGGCAGCTCCGTAGGGTGCTGCCATGCGCACCGAACGAAACCACTCAGCAACAGGAGCACTGCATGCATCCCTTCAGTTTCGCCACGACCGCGCAGATTCTCTGCGAAGCCGGTGCCAGCCTGCGGCTGGCCGAACTCTGCCGTGAGCGTGGTGCTCAGCGGGTGTTGATCGTCAGCGACTCCGGCATTACCCGCCTCGGTATGCTCGAACCGTTACTGCCCGGTTTCGCCGCGTCCGGCCTGGGCGTCGAGGTGTTCGACCAGGTGGTTGCCGACCCGCCCGAGGCCGTGGTGCTCGACGCCGTGGCCCGGGCCCGCGCCCTGGGCGCCGAACTGGTGGTGGGCTTCGGTGGCGGCAGCTCCATGGATGTGGCCAAGCTGGTGGCCTTGCTGGCCCATCCCGAGTGCAGCCAGGGCCTGGGTGAACTCTATGGTGTGGGCAATGCGCGGGGCCGGCGCCTGCCGCTGATCCAGGTGCCCACCACCGCCGGCACCGGCTCGGAGGTAACCCCCATTGCCATTGTCACTACCGGCCAGACCAGCAAGATGGGCGTGGTGTCGCCGTTGCTGCTGCCGGATCTGGCCCTGCTCGATGCCGACCTGACCCTCGGCCTGCCGGCGGCGGTGACCGCCGCCACTGGCATCGATGCCATGGTGCATGCCATCGAAGCCTATACCCGCGCGCTGAA
>JBFHPI010000107.1:0-8480 GCA_041592855.1 Pseudomonas sp. | reverse complement strand
CTGATCAGCCTGCCGCTGCTCTCCCTGCAGGGAGCTTTGGGCCTTATCAGCCTGGTGATGCTGATCCAGGCCATGGTCATTGCCCTGTTCAGTATCTGGCTGATCTTTCCCCTGCTGGGACGCAATTACGATGCCGCCTGTATCAGCGCCGGTTTTATCGGCATGGGCCTGGGCGCCACACCCGTCGGTATCGCCAACATGAATGCGTTGACTGATCGCTTTGGACCAAGCCCCAAGGCCTATCTGGTCATCCCGCTGCTGGGCGCCTTCTTTATCGATATCGCCAATGCCGGCCTTGTGCAGCTGTTGCTGGGGCTAAACTGGCTTACCCAGAGCGGCTAACCCAGCCGCGCCAGCTCGGCAGCCAGTTCATCCAGCTGCGCTTCATTGAACACCCGCACCCCGGCCCGGCGCAGGGCGGCGGCAGTGACGCCTTCACCGGCCACGCGCACGCCGCTAAAGCTGCCATCGTAATTTTCCAGATTGCCACAGGACGGGCTGCGCGCCTTGAGCAGGGCCAGGCGGATGCCGTGAGCACGCACCAGCTCGAGGGCCTGCTCGGCGCCGCTGACAAAGGCGGCCGTGACATCCTCACCCTCGATCGTCAGCACCGGCAGCTGGCCGTCCAACACCTGGGCACCCTGGCCGCCGGCAATTTCCGCAGGCGCGCGCGGGGTCGGCAGGCCGCCGGCCACTTCCGGGCAGAGCGCCACCACCCGGCCTTCGGCTTGCCAATACTGCAACAGTGCCAGTGGGCCATGGGCGCCACCGTCGTAGCGAACCGGGTGACCCAGCAGGCAGCGACTGACCAATAGCTTTTCCATTACCACCTCCTGCGTTCGGGTCACGCAATGTAACACCCGGCGCCCAGCGACCGGCCAGCCGCCCCATCAAAGGGCCGGGACGGCCGGCATACTGCCAAGATGATCACACCCTGCGGCAGGCCAAGCAGCGCAATCCGCCTATCCTTAGGCGGGACAATCCCAGCGACCATGGCGCCAGACCCCGCGCGCGAACAGACTGGGCGCCATCCCTGCTCCCGCGAAGGATACGCCGCCATGCCCCAGTCAATTCGCCGCCTGCTTCTGCTCGCCTGCCTGCTGCCCCTTGGCCAGGCCCAGGCGGATCTGCAACCGCTGGACAACCAGAGTCTGAGTGATATCGCTGGCCAGGCCGGCAT
Organism: Pseudomonas sp.; assembly: GCA_041592855.1. Taxonomy (GTDB): domain Bacteria; phylum Pseudomonadota; class Gammaproteobacteria; order Pseudomonadales; family Pseudomonadaceae; genus Aquipseudomonas. The sequence continues at coordinate 7,300 of JBFHPI010000107.1, read as the reverse complement.
CACCCTGACCCTGGATATGAAGCTCAACGCCTCGAAAATCAGCTGGGAGGACGATGGCGGCAGCCTGCAGTTGCGCAACCTGCAGATCGACAACGGCTGCCTGGCACCGGGCGACTGCCCGGCCAACGTCGCCTATGGCCCGGCCAAGCTGTACTTCAACAGCGCCCTGGTCAACGCCCCGACCCTGAAGATCGACGTGGTCAACCAGGGCGGTACGCAGAAGCTGCAACTGGCCCTGCCGGACCTGAAAAGCACCAGCGATCAGCTACTGGCCGATGGCCTGATCACCTCGCCCCTGACCATCCGCATGCGCGTGGCGGGCGAGCTCGGTATCGGCGATGCCGGCGCGCCAGGCTCCAGCACCCTGGGCCGGCTGGAGATCCGCGATCTGAGCAATCTGCAGGGGCAGATTCGCATCTGGGGCCATTAATCAGCTGCTGAAAAAGCCATGCCCCCATCAAAGGTTGTCCGCAGATTTGCAAAAGCCGCAATTCGCAAGGTGCGCCGTGCGCACCCGCAATTCGTCGCCATGCTTGCTGCGCACGGCGCAGCCTACGGCCCCAGGCATTCTTACGCGCCATGACGAAGCTCAAAGATGGCTTGGCCGAACGATCCGTGCCGCCATCTCCCAGGTTGCTCAACACCCGGCCAACTCTATAGCGGCTGCTCGCCCCTGCGGCGAAACCAGCCGGTCAGCGACAGGCGCTCGCGAGTGGCCGGCAGGACCTCGTGGGGCAGGTTGGCAGAGAGAAACAGCAGCAGGGTGCCGGCCTGGGGCAGCACATCGCGGCGACTGCCATCGTCCAGATACAGACGCAGGGCGCCGCCCTGCTCGGCCTGCCAGTCCTGGTTCAAATAGAACACCGCCGAGACCGTACGCCGATCGTCGTCACGAAAGCGATCGACATGCTTCTGGTAAAACGCTCCCGGCGGGTACAGGGCGAAATGCCCCTCAAAATCCTCCAGGCCCAGGTACAGCGCCTGATTCAGCGCCAGGCGCAGCGCATCCAGACGCTGCAGATACTGGTCGCAGGCCTTCGCTTGCCCCGGCTCCAGCCACTGGATATGGTCACCGCGCACCCCCTCGCGCACCTGCAACGCCCCGCCGCGACCAATCCCGGCCGGCGCCAAGGCACCGGCCGCGGCACGTTTACGGCACTCTTCGGCCAGTTCCTGGGTCAAAGCCTGGGAGATAAAGGCGGGCTGCAACGACCAGCCCTGTTCGGCCAGGTCGTCGACGATCTGGGTCAGGCATGGGTCGGGGGTTTCGGAGGTCATCATGGCGGCGATTCTAGCAGCTGCGAGAGGCTTGCAGCCTGCGACGATCAGGCGCGCCCTGCTCGACAAGCCCAGGCCCGCCACCGAAAATAGCCGCCGCCCTGAACGGAGTCCCCATGCGCGTCCTATCCCTTATCTTTAGCCTGCTGCTCAGCCTGCCCGCCCTGGCCGATGATTACCTGCAGCTTTACCAGGCTGCTGGCTGGCCCCAGCAGCGCATGCATTTCAGCGATGCCTTGCAGGCCACCCAGGAGCGCTATCGCAGCAGTCTGCCGCCGGCGCTGTTTCAGACCCTGGTGGACAACAGCAACCAGCGCTTCGCCCCTCAGGCGGTGGATCAGCGCGCCCAGGATGGCCTGCGCACTCACCTGGCCGAGCCCACGGCAGCGCTGAGGTTTTTCCAGTCCGCTCTGGGCCGCAAGATCGTCAACGCCGAATTGCTGGCCACCCGCAGCGATCAACTGGCGCGCTATGCCAACGGCCTGCCGCGGATGGACGCCAGCGCCACCCGGCGCCTGCTGATTCGTCACCTGGCCCAGGCCCTGCCCGCTGCCGAGGCCGGCGCCGAGGTCAGCCTGGCCCTGGCCGGGGTGGCCGCCGACAGCCTGAGCCAGATGCTCCCCGGCCTGCTCGGCGGCGGTAACGCTCTGGCCTTGCTGGACAGCCAGCGCCAGCGCCTGGTGGCCCAGGTCAATGACGATATCGACAACACCCTGCTGCACGTCTACCGCGAGCTGAGCGATGCCGAGCTGGAGGAGTTTGTCAGTTTCGCCCAGTCACCTGCCGGCCAGGCCTATTACCAGGCGGCCCTGTCGGCCTTGCGCGAAGGCTTGGCGGTGGGCCGCAGTAGCGCCAGTCTGGCGCCGGCGCCCCAGGGGATCTAGCAGTTACAGCAGCGCCCAACCCAATCGCCGTCAGTCAGCTCAGACGCTCGCGCAGAAAGTCGAAATAGCGCTGACGCAATTCCGCCGATTCATTGGCCAGATGATGCCGCGCCTCGGGCAGGCGCAGAATCGTGGGGGCGGCGAACTTGTCCTGCAGCACCTCAAGATTGTGCCGCCAGGCCACTGTCATATCCGCCTCGCCCTGAATGATCAGCGGGCTGCGACGGCTAGGCGGCGCGGCCTCGATACGTGGTACCCACTGGCTGAGGGCGCCGACCCAGGCGGTGGGCAGGTTGCGTGGCTGCAGCGGGTCCTGGTTGTGAACGAAGTCGATAAAGGCCGCATCGCTGGAGTTATGGCTGAAACGCCGGGGAATCTCATCGACGAAGGGCTTCATCAGCCGATAACTGAGCTGTGACCAGCCCCAGGCCCGCGGCCGCACCAGCGGCGCCAGCAGGATAGTCTCACCCACCGTCGGGGGTGGCTCGCCGCTGAGCAGGTAGTCGATCAGGATTGCCCCGCCAGTGCTCTGTCCGCACAGGTGCCAGGGTTGCGGCAGGCCCAGCGCGGCAGCCTGGGCCAGAACCCCTTGAAACACCAGTTGATACTCGGCGAAATCATTGATGCTGGCCCGCGCACCACTGGACAGGCCATGGCCGGGCAGATCGAAGGCGAGCACGGCAAAACCCATCTGCAGGGCCCAGTGAATCACATGGCGATACAGGCCGCTGTGATCGTAATAACCATGCAACAGGATCAGGCTGGCCCGCGGCGCCGCCGGCCACCAGGCCTGCAGGGCGATGCGGTAGCCGGCCAGCTCGACCATGCCGAAACGGCTCTGCGTCACCCCGGCATCGTCGAAACCGTAGAACTGTCGATAGCCCTGCTCTGCCGCCGACAGGGGCGCGCCTGCGGCCAAGGGTCGCAGACTGGCAATCAGGTGGTCGGGCTGAAAGGGCTCTGGCATAAGGCTTCCATCAATCCTACGGGCTATACACCGACCACTTTATCCAGCCGGATCAGGTTGCGGATATTCAGCTGTAGGGCCGGGCATGGCAAGCTACGCGCCGCTTTAAAGAGGGTCGACCATGACTGCCGCCACCCGCAAGACCCTGCTCGCCCTGACCCTGCTCTCGCTCTGGGGCGCCGCCATGCTCGCCGCCTTCTGGTGGTACGAGGGCCGCTACCTGCGCAGTTTCAACGAACAGACCGCACTGTTCCAGGGCGAGGTGCTGCAGCTGCCCGCAGACCTGGCCGGCCCCGGACCGATTCGCCTGGTGCATTTCTGGGACCCGGCCTGCCCGTGCAATGTCGGCAACCAGCAGCACCTGGCCGAGCTGATCGAGCACTACGGCCCCCGCGGCGTGACCTTCCATGCCGTGCAGAAGCCTGGCAGTCGCGGCCAGCTGCCCGCCACCCTAAGTGCGTTGCAGCCGCTACCCGCCCTCGCGGGCAGCGAGCACATCCCCGCCAGCCCCGCCGTGGCGATCTGGGATCGCGATGGTCACCTGGCCTACTTCGGCCCCTACAGTGAAGGCGCCACCTGCACCTCCAGCAACAGCTTTATCGAACCCATACTCGAAGCCCTGGCTGCCGGTCGTACAGTCAGTGCCAGCAACGGCCTGGCAGTGGGCTGCTTCTGTCAGTGGCACGAATAGCGCCAGCCAAAACGCTCCCAGCTAAGGTAGCACTGGCCAACCGCCTCGCCCTCGACCCGCTACCATTGAGGTATGGGGCAGTGATCTATTGCTCTCCCCCTGGCAGACCAACTCCGCGCTGACCGTGCCCCGGTAAAGCGGCGCGAGCCGATGCATGCCGATTCGCTCCAGCCTCTGGCCTGCTGATGCGTTCAGGCTAGCAGTTCGATTCCCGTGAGGCGATCCGACGGCAGGCCAGCCACGCGCCTAGACAAAAGCTGTACATGAGATAAGATTTGTACAAGATTAACCCGGAACAACTCTCCGCTGCCTTTTTATCCAGTGCGCGATCCGCGCCGAGGTCTGGTCATCATGAGTACCCTGCAGTCCCTGATCGACAAGCATTACCGCAAGGCCGACCGCATCATGCTCGGGGTGCTCTGGCTGATGTTTGTTTATGCCCTGGGCTTGGCTGCCTGGAACGGCACCTGGGGCCAAGCCCTGCTGGTCGGTGGCAGTACGGCCCTGACGATGACCGCCTTGCATCAGCTGATCCCCGGCCGCCGCCTGTTGCGCTGCGCCATTGGGGCGGCATTTATGGTCATGTCGGCCCTGCACATCAACCAGGCGGGCGGTCTGCTGGAAATGCACTTCGGTATCTTCGTGCTGCTGGCCTTTCTGGTGTATTACCGCGACTGGCTGCCCATTGTGGTGGCGGCCGGGTTGATCGCCGTGCACCACCTGAGCTTCTTCGCCCTGCAACTGCAGGAAGCGGGCGTGGTGGTGGTGCGCGAGGGCAGCTGGCCGATCATTTTCCTGCACGCCTTTTATGTGGTGCTGGAGGCCGCCATCCTGGTCTACCTGGCCCGCCAGACCTACGGCGAAGCCCGCGAAGGCGCAGCCCTGATGGACACCGTTGGGCGCCTAAATAAAGAAGGTCAGGCTATCGACCTGCGCACCCGCAGCCTGACCCAAGGCCATGTGGCCCTGCGCTTCAATCACTTCCTCGGTCAGCTTGAAGAGCTGGTCGGTGACGTTATTCGCGACACCCGGGGCTTGCAGCGCATGGGCAGCAGCTTGGTCCAGGCCACTGAGCAATTGCGCCAGGGCGCCGACAGTCAACAGGATGAGGTGAGTTACATGAGCAGCGCCATGCAGCAGATGAGTGGCGCCATTGACGAAGTGGCCGGGCATGCCGATCGGGCAGCCAGTGCCGCGCAGGCCGCCAACCAGCAGGCCGGCGAGGGCAGCCGAGCTGTCAACCATGTACGCAGCGAGATCGACAAGCTGGCCAGCCATATCGACGGCAGCGAACGTGACATGCAGGCCCTGGCTGTGCAGGCCGAGCAGATTGGCAAGGTGGTGGAGGTGATTCGCTCCATTGCCGAACAGACCAACCTGCTGGCGCTCAACGCCGCCATCGAGGCCGCCCGCGCCGGCGAACAGGGCCGTGGCTTCGCCGTGGTCGCCGACGAGGTGCGCAACCTGGCGCAGAAAACCGCCTCGTCCACGGCAGAGATTCAGGACATCATCAGCCGCCTGCAACAGAGCAGTCGGCAGGCGGCTGATACCATGCAGCTGAGCCGCAACAGCGTGCGCAGCTGTGTAAACGATACGAATCAAACAGCCGAATTGCTGACGGCGGTGGCCAGGGATATTGCCGCCATCACCCAGATGAACGAACTGATCGCCACGGCCACCCACCAACAGTCCGCCGTCAGCGCCGAAGTCAGCCAGCACCTGCTGGGAGTGCAGCAGGTGACCGAGCGCAACCTCAGCGATGCCCGCTCCCTGGATCACGACGGCCAGGAGCTGAGCCGCCTGGCCGAACGCCTGAGCCGCCTAAGCCAGCGCTTCAGCGTCAGCGATTGAAAGCAACTGGCGATAGCCCTGGGGCGTCTCCCCCTGCCAGCGGCGAAAGGCACGGTAGAAGGGCGAGACCTCGGCAAAGCCGCAGGCCCGCGCCACCTCGCGGATCGCCAAACCCTGTTGCAGCAGGTGCAGGGCGCGAGCGCGGCGGACCTCGTCGTGCAAACGGCGAAAGCTGCTGGCCTGTTCCAGCAGGGCGCGCTGCAGGACGGCCGGGGTCAGGTCCAGGGCACCGGCACAGCTGGCCAGGTCGCAGCTGGCCAGGCCCAGGTTGACCTCCAGCCAGTAACGCACACGGTTGAGCAGCTGGTTCTCCTGCAACGCGGCCAGCTCGCGCTCGGCCTCGGCCCAGAGCACGGCGAACAGGCGCGGGCTGGCGCTGCGCGAGGGGCGAACCAGCAGTGCACGGGGAAAGACCAGGGCATCATGGGTCTGGGCGTAGACTGGGGTCAGGCCGAACAGACGGCGCGCTTCGTCCACGCGCGCCGGCGCGGGGTGGCGAAATGCCAGGCCGCTGAGATGAAACTCACCATCGCTGACACTGGCCAGCATCTTCAACAGCAACAGGGCCAGGCATTCCATCTGCTGACGCAGGGGGCCGATGCCACGGTAGTTCAGATCGAAGATCAGCCGCGCCTGCTCACCCTGCAGTTCCAGGCGCGCGGCAAAACCACCGGAGAGGATGTGCTGAAAACGCACGAAAGCCTCCAGCGCCTGGCCCAGATCCCGGGCCGCCAATAACAGATAGCCCACCACGTCCAGGGGCCTGGGCTTCATCACCTCGGCCAGATGCAGGCCGATATCGGCATCGCCGCAGATGCCTGGCAAGGCCTGCCAGAAGCGCGGTGCATTGTCGTGCTCCTGGCGCCCGTCCAGCAGCGGCGGCGGCAAAGGCGCACCGGCATAGGCGCGGCGGTAGGTGTCGGTGGGGTCCAGACCCAGCGCTGCCAGGGCTTCGTAGAGCAGGCGGCGCAAGGTGGGCGAATGACTCAACGCCAGAGTAGGCGGTAGGTCCTGCTGCATGGTCAGTACCGAAGTGATAGCCCCGTGCTGCATCCGGGAGAGGCCGCTGTCAGGCGAGTTGACCCTAGACTTTCACTCCTCGCGTATTGGGTCAATGCCGTTCTGCCGGGGCGTCGGCACAATGACGCCACGCCGAACCCGATAAAAAGGACATTCCATGAAACGCAGCCTGACCGCCCTGGCCCTGATCGTCGCCGCCACCAGCGCCGGCGCTTACTGGTACCTCGACGGCAAGCAGCCACAACGCAGCGGTCAGCTGCAGCTCAGTGCCCTGCAAGCACCGGTGCTGGTCGACTATGACGAACGCGGCGTGCCGCATATCCAGGCCGAGCATGAGCTGGATCTGTACCGCGCCCTGGGCTTCGTGCACGCCCAGGATCGCCTGTTCCAGATGGAAATCCTGCGCCGCCTGGCCCGCGGCGAGCTGGCGGAAATTCTCGGCAGCCAACTGCTGGAAACCGACCGCCTGTTCCGCACCCTGGGCATCCGCGAGCATGCCGACCGCTATGCCGCGCAGCTGGACACGAACCTTGCCTCCAGTCAGGCGTTGCTGGCCTATCTGGATGGGGTCAACCAGTTCCAGGCCAAGGGCCCGATGCCCGTGGAGTT
>JBFHPI010000106.1:0-8483 GCA_041592855.1 Pseudomonas sp. | reverse complement strand
GGCTTCGGCGGCGGCGGTGGCTTCATCCAGCAAGGATGCATTGGCGATCTGCATGCCGGTGAGGTCGCTGACCAGGGTCTGGAAGTTCAGCAGGGACTCCAGACGGCCCTGGGAAATTTCCGGCTGGTAAGGGGTGTAGGCGGTGTACCAGGCCGGGTTTTCCAGGAGGTTGCGCAGGATCGGGCTGGGCGTCAGGGTGCCGTAGTAGCCCTGGCCGATATAGCTCTTGAACTGCTGGTTCTTGCCGGCGATGGCCTTGATCTTGGCCAGGGCGTCGGCTTCCGACAGGCCCGGCTGAGCACCCAGCACGCTGGTGCCCTTGATGCTCTCGGGGATCACGTTATCGGTCAGCGCATCGATGCTGGCGTAGCCCAGCAGTTCCAGCATGGCCGCGGTATCGGCGTCACGCGGGCCGATATGGCGGGCGATAAATTCGTTCTGGGTGGTCAGCTTGGTCATCACAATCTCTCAGGCGTCAGCATTGGCGTTGAGCAGGCGCTCGTAGGCGGCCTGGTCGAGCTGGTCGGCTACCGCGCTGGCATTGGCCGGCCGGAAACGGAAGAACCAGCCCTTGCCCAGGGGGTCTTCGTTGACCAGCTCAGGGCTGGATTCTAGCTCGCCATTGACCTCGACCACCTCACCGTCCAGCGGCATGGCGATATTGCTGGCAGCTTTTACCGATTCCAGCACCGCCACTTCGTCACCCTCGGCGTAGCTCTGGGTTTCCGGCAGCTGCACGAACACCACGTCACCCAGGGCTTCCTGGGCATAGGCGGTGATGCCCACGGTCACCAGGCCATCGGCATCCAGACGCAGCCATTCGTGCTCAACGGTAAAACGCAATTCGCTCATGTGTACTCCTCAAGGGGGATAACTCGCCCTTTCTCTGTGGGGCGATGTGGGCGGGGCTCGCCGGGGCTGGCAAGTCGGTTTGGCAGGTCTAAGCAAAGTGGGTGCCAGTGTATTTTTTATCAATAAAATCAAATACTTAAATATTTACATAAGCTGTCAGCTGTGTTCTTTGTAATGAATTCGATACGTCTTGGCCAGGGACGCCCCGTGGTGATTGGCCCAGGCCACAGCTGGCGCATGCCCGCGCATATGTCTTGAATTCATTACGATGTAATGAAGTGAGTACAGTGCGCGGGGACGTGGCCTATTCATCCCGGCTATGGCGCACCATCGTCTGTATCCATGACTTGTCGGGAGAGGCGCGCAATAGGCGGTTATTCACTCTTTCGGCTGACGGCGGATTACTTCTTTCGAGCGCTTATCCGGCGCCTGGCAGCTGGTTAGCGTGACGGCTCTTTCATATCACCTGCTTTTCAGGAGAGCCGCATGAGAACAACAACAAGACATGCCGTCTTCCAGCCCTGCGCACTGGCCGTTGCCATCGCCCTGGGCTGTGCTGCGCCGGCCCAGGCCGTGAACTTCAGCCTTGGCGAAATCGAGGGGCAGCTCGACTCGTCGCTGTCCATCGGTGCCAGCTGGTCGGTACGCGGCGCGGAGCCGGCGTTTGTCGGCACCCGTAATGGCGGCGAGGCTTCCTCCCAGACCAACGACGATGGCCGCTTGAATTTCAAGAAGGGCGAAACCTTCTCCAAGATCTTCAAGGGCATTCACGATCTGGAGCTGAAGTACGGCGACACCGGCGTCTTCGTGCGCGGCAAGTACTGGTACGACTTCGAGACAAAGGATGAAAGCCGCCTGCTCTACGATATCGATGACAGCAACCGCAAGACTGCGGCCCAGGCTGCGGGCGCGCAGATTCTCGATGCCTTCGTCTATCACAATTACAACCTGGGTAATCTGCCGGGCAGCGTGCGGGTCGGCAAGCAGGTGGTCAGCTGGGGCGAGAGCACCTTTATCGGCAACTCGATCAACTCGATCAACCCGGTGGATGCGGCGGCCTTCCGTCGCCCAGGGGCGGAGATCAAGGAGGGGCTGATCCCGGTCAATATGTTCTATATCGCCCAGAGCCTGAGCGATAGCCTGTCCATGGAAGCCTTCTACCAGCTGGAGTGGGACCAGACCGTAATCGACAACTGCGGCACCTTCTTTGCCCCCAGCGATTCGGCCGCCGATGGTTGCGCGGACCGCCTGGTGGTGGCCGGCGCCGATGTGGCCCCGGGCGAGTCGAACAACACCGGCGCGCCGGGCAATCCGGTGTATATCCCCCGCGCCGGTGACCGCGATGCCCGCGACGGCGGCCAGTATGGGTTGGCGCTGCGCTGGTATGCCGAGCAGCTGAACAATACCGAGTTCGGCCTGTACGCCATGAACTATCACAGCCGCTCGCCTAACGGCAGCTTTCAGATCACCACCAATGGCGCCCCCCAGACGGCTCGCTACTTCCTCGAGTACCCCGAGGATATCCGCCTCTATGGCTTGAGTTTCCAGACCACCCTGGGGGCCACCTCGGTAGCGGGCGAGTTTAGCTACCGGCCCAATATGCCCATGGGCATCAACTCCACTGACCTGACCTTCGCCTCCCTGGGTTCTGCGGCTTCACCGGTGTTTACCAGCGGCCATGCCGCGGCCGTGCTGGGCGGTGATATCCAGGGCTATGTGCGCAAACCCTTTAGCCAGGCCCAGGTCACCGCCACCCACTTCTTCGATCGGGTGCTCGGCGCCAGCCGCCTGACCCTGGTGGGGGAGGTGGGTTACAACCATATCAGTGGTATCGACAGCGGCGTCGGCGAGCTGCGCTATGGCCGTGATCCGGTCTATGGCTTTGGCGAGATTGCCAATAACGCGGTGTGTCAGGCCGGGCTCAATGCTGCCAACCCCGATCAGTGTAATGACGACGGCTTCTTTACCAGCAGCTCCTGGGGTTATCGCCTGCGCGCCATCGCCGACTACAGCAACGTGTTTGCCGGGGTCAACCTGTCGCCGAGCATCGCCTGGTCCCACGATGTCGACGGTTATGGGCCGAACTTCAACGAAGGCAGCAAGGCCATCAGCCTGGCCCTGAACGCCGACTACCAGAACACCTATACCGCCAGTCTGGCCTACACCGACTTCTTCGGCGGCGATTACAACACCCAGATCGACCGTGACTTTGTCGCGCTCAGCTTCGGCGTGAACTTCTGACCAACCCTGCGCAAAGGATCCGTAACCAATGAAAAGCACAAGAATCCTGCAAACCGCGGCACTGGGCCTGAGCCTGCTGGCCTGCAGCGTCATGGCGGCAGTCTCCGAGCAAGAGGCGGCGCAACTGGGCACCACGCTGACGCCGCTGGGGGCGGAAATGGCCGGCAATGCCGATGGCAGTATCCCGGCCTGGAGCGGCGGCCTGCCAATCAACGCCGGCACGGTGGATGGCAAGGGCTTCCTCGCCGACCCCTTCGCGGCTGAGCAGCCACTGTTCACCATCACCGCGGCCAATGCGGCGCAGTACCAGGACAAGCTGTCGGCCGGCCAGCTGGCCATGCTCAAGCGTTACCCGGACAGCTACAAGATCCCGGTCTATCCCAGCCACCGTACTGCGGCAGTGCCGGATGCCATCTACGCGGCGGCCAAGCGCAGTGCCCTGAATACCAATGCCATCGATGGCGGCAATGGTCTGCAGAACTTCAGCGACAGCCGCTACTATGCCTTTCCCATTCCCAAGGATGGCGTCGAGGTGGTGTGGAACCATATCACCCGCTACCGCGGCGGCAACGTCAAGCGCCTGATCACCCAGGCCACGCCGCAGACCAATGGCAACTACAGCCTGGTCAAGTTCGAGGATGAGGTGGCGTTTCCCGCCGATATGCCCGATGTGGACCCGGCCAAGGCCGCCAATATCCTGCTCTACTTCAAGCAGCGGGTGACCGCGCCGGCGCGCCTGGCCGGTAACGTCTTGCTGGTGCATGAGACCATCGACCAGGTCAAGGAACCGCGCCTGGCCTGGATCTACAACGCCGGCCAGCGCCGCGTGCGCCGTGCCCCGCAGGTGGCCTACGACGGGCCGGGCACTGCCGCCGACGGCATGCGTACCGCCGATAACTTCGACCTGTTCTCCGGTGCCCCGGATCGTTACGAGTGGAAACTGGTGGGCAAGAAGGAGATGTATATCCCCTACAACAGCTTCAAACTGGACTCGCCCAGCCTGAAGTACGACGACGTGATCAAGGCCGGGCATATCAATCAGGACCTGACCCGCTATGAGCTGCACCGGGTCTGGGAAGTGGAGGCCACCCTTAAGAGTGGCGAGCGGCATATCTATGCCAAACGCCATATGTACTTCGATGAGGACAGCTGGCAGCTGGCCCTGGTCGATCACTACGACGGCCGTGGTCAGCTGTGGCGGGTGGCCGAGGGCCATGCCCAGCAGTACTACAACCATCAGGTGCCGGGTTACACCCTGGAAGCCCTCTACGATGTGATCGCCGGGCGCTACCTGGCCCTAGGCATGAAAAACGAGGAAAAGTCCGCCTACAGCTTCGGCTTCAAGGCCACGGGCGCCGACTACACCCCGGCGGCCCTGCGCAGCTCAGGGGTGCGTTAACGCCCGCCGCTGCATCGTCACGACTCCGTATTGAGCGGCCTGCGGGCCGCTTTTTTTGTTGCGTGGGCTTGGTGGCGGGTAGGTCGCGCAGGCGTTGTCCACTGGCAGGGCCTGGGTGGATAAACTGCGTGTTACCCACCCTACGCAAGCTGCTGTGGCTATCAGCCAGAGGGGTAGGAGCGGGCCCTGCCCCGCGTAGGCGTTAATCGCGGCCAGGGGCCGCTCCTACAAGAGGTAGGGTCGTTACCTCTCCGTCTTCTCCGCCTACTAGGGCTTAAGCGCCGCCAGTTCGGCCTTGAGGGCGGCCACTTCGGCTTCCAGCTCCTTGACCCGCTCCTGGGCCTCGACCTGTTCGGTAACGTTCTTCTGGATGCCGATGTAATAGGTCAGCTGATCGGCGTCGTTGACCACCGGGGTAATCGACAACTCGTTCCAGAACGGGCTGCCGTCCTTGCGGTAGTTGCGGATGATCTGTCGGCAGGGGCGATGGTTATGGACCGCTTCGCGAATGGCGGCCAGCCCCGGCTGGTCGCGGTCGCCGGCCTGAAGGAAGCGGCAATCCTGATAGAGGATGTCTTCGCTGGCATAGCCGGTGAGCTTTTCAAAGGCCGGGTTGGCATAGATAAGGATATTGTCGTCGCCTTCCTGTTCCGCCACGACGATGCCGTCGTTGGAGGCATTGATCACCAGTTGCAGCAGTTTGGCACTGATCATGAGCACGTTTCCCGGTCTATGTCCGCTGCATTCTAAAACATCCGGGCGGCCTGTCCACTTGCGGCATAATGGCAAGCCTGTGAGATTTCTGTTTTTGGAGCAGTTTTATGAAAGTTGCCATCCTGTCCGGCTCGGTTTATGGCACGGCCGAGGAAGTGGCTCGGCACGCCGAGCGCCTGTTGAACGCCGCCGGTCATCAGGCCTGGCACCAGCCGCGGGCCACCCTGGAGGCGCTGCAGGCCTTTGTCCCCGAGGCCTTTCTGGTGGTGACCTCGACCACCGGCATGGGTGAGCTGCCGGATAACCTGCAACCTTTGTACTACGCCATCCGCGATCATCTGCCGGCCTGGAGCGGCCTGCCCGGTGGGGTGATCGCCCTGGGTGACTCCAGTTATGGCGATACCTACTGTGCCGGTGGTGAGCAGGTGCGTGAGCTGTATGCCGAGCTGGGCATCCGCGAGCTGCTGCCGATGCTGCGCCTGGACGCCAGCGAAAGCGTCACCCCGGAAAGCGATGCAGAGCCCTGGCTGGCCGATTTCGCCCAGGCGCTGGGCTGATGCATCGCCGCGCGCAGGAGCTGATCGAGGCGCTGCAGCTTGAGGCCCACCCCGAGGGCGGCTACTACCGGCGCCTGTACGAATCGTCCGCGCAGCTGGCGGGTGGTCGGCCGTGCGCCACGGCCATCGTCTTTCTGCTGTCGGCGGGGCAGGCCAGCCGTTGGCATCGGATCGATGCCGACGAGCTCTGGCATTTCTATGAGGGCGCGCCCCTCGAGCTGCTGGTGGCCGAACAGCCCGATGCGCTGCGTACACCGCGTCTGGGGCCGGTCGGTGTGGGTCAGTTGCCACAACGCCTGGTACCGGCTCAGGCCTGGCAGGCCGCGCGCAGCACCGGTGCCTTCAGTTTGGTAGGGTGCTCGGTGGCGCCGGGCTTTGACTTTGCCGGCTTTACCCTGCTGGCCGACGATGCCCGGGCTCAGTGCGACTGGCCTTTGTTGCTGCAGCTGTATCCCGAGTTGCTGTGACCCACTGGGCCAGTAGCCTGGCCGCCACGGCAACTTCGCTTTTGTGCAACCCTCGCTAGACTCTGGCTACGCCATAACAACAAAAGCCGAGGAATCCAAATGACTGTTGCCCACGCCCTGCCTGTTGTCAGCCTCAAGGATCAGGTCTCTGCCGCCGAATGGCAGACCCGTGTCGACCTGGCCGCCTGCTATCGGCTGATCGCCCTGTATGGCTGGGATGATCTGATCTTTACCCATATCTCGGCCAAGGTGCCGGGCACCGAGGATTTCCTGATCAACCCCTATGGGCTGATGTTCCACGAGATCACCGCCTCCAGCCTGGTCAAGATCGACCTGGCCGGCAACAAGCTGATGGACAGCCCCTTCGATATCAATCCGGCCGGTTACACCATCCACAGCGCCGTACATGAGGTGCGCCACGATGTCGGTTGCGTGCTGCATATCCACACTCCGGCCGGCATCGCCGTGTCGGCACAGAAGCAGGGCCTGCTGCCGCTGTCGCAGCAGTCGCTGTTCGTTCTCGCCAGCCTGGCCTACCACGGCTATGAGGGCGTGGCGCTCAATCACGATGAGAAAGCCCGCCTGCAGGCCGATTTGGGCGACAAGAACTTTATGATCCTGCCCAACCACGGCCTGCTCACCGCTTTCGGCAGCATCGCCGATGCCTTCCTCGGCATGTTCACCCTGCAGCGCGCCTGCGAGATCCAGGTGATGGCGCAGAGCGGCGGGGCAGAACTGATCCATATCCCCCAGCCGATTCTCGACGGCGCTGCGGCGATGATCGCCGGCGTGATGAAAAGCCCCCAGGGCATGGGCGGTGCGTTGCCCTGGCCGGCGCTGCTGCGCAAGCTGGATCAGCAGATGCCGGGCTACGCCGCATGAGCGGTTTGCCGGGCATTGCCCTGGCCGATTGGCGCCTTGCGGGCCAGGACTTCAGCTTTAACGGCCAGGCCATCCGCTACTGGACGGCCGGGCAGGGCGAGCCGCTGCTCCTGATCCACGGCTTTCCCACCGCCAGCTGGGACTGGCATCGTCTCTGGGCGCCGCTGGCTGCGCGTTACCGGCTGATCACCTGCGATATGCTCGGCTTTGGCGACTCGGCCAAGCCTCGCGGCCATGCCTATAGTCTGCTGGAACAGGCCGATCTGCAGCAGGCGCTGCTGGCGCACCTGGGGATTGCTGAGCCGGTGCATGTGTTGGCCCATGACTATGGCGACAGCGTGGCCCAGGAACTGCTGGCGCGGCATCAGGAAGGGCGTGTGCAGCTCGCCAGCTGCGTGTTTCTCAATGGCGGGCTGTTTCCGGAAACCCACCATCCGGTGCGGGTGCAGAAGCTGTTGCTCAGCCCCATTGGCCCGTTGATCGGTCGGCTGTTCAGCCGGCAGAAACTGGCGCAGAACTTTGCCAGGGTATTTGGCCCGCAGACCCAGCCCAGCGCGCAGGAACTCGACGACTTCTGGAGCCTGATTGCCGCGGGTAATGGCCCAGCGGTGATGCATCGGCTGATCCGCTATATGCCCGAGCGCCGCGTGCAGCGTGAGCGCTGGGTGGCGGCGATGCAGGCCACCGCAGTTCCCATGCGGGTCATCGACGGCGCCGTCGACCCGATCTCCGGTGCCCATATGGTGGCGCGTTATCGCGAACTGATTGCCAATCCGGACACCGTGCTGCTCGACGGCATCGGCCACTATCCACAGACCGAGGCGCCGGAGCAGGTGCTGGCGCACTACCTGGAATTTCGTAGGCGCCTGGAGGCCAGATAATGCAGCGACGTACCGTCCTGAAGGGGGCCGCTCTGGGCGGTGTGGCGGCCCTGGGCGCCGGATACTGGGCATTGCCCACAGGGCCCGCACCGGCGGCGCTGAGTCTTGAGGGGGCGCAGCAGGTCTTGGCCAGTTTGCATGATCAGCCCTTGCGCAGCCTTAAGGGCTGGAGCCCGACCGAGGTGTTCAACCACTGCGCGCAGAGCATCGAGTACTCCATCAGCGGTTATCCCGAGCTCAAGCCTGCCTGGTTTCGTGGCAGTGTCGGGCCGCTGGCCTTTAGCGTATTTGCCGCCCGCGGGGCCATGCGTCACCCGCTGGATGAGGCCATTCCCGGCGCCGCGCCACTCAATCAGCCGGCTGCCCAGGCCCAGGCACTGCAGCGCTTGCAGCAGGCCTTCACCGATTTCGCCGCCTACCAGGGCGAGCTGCAGCCACACTTTGCCTATGGCGCGCTCAGCCATGCCGACTATGCCCAGGCCCATGTGCT
>JBFHPI010000105.1:0-8517 GCA_041592855.1 Pseudomonas sp. | reverse complement strand
GATAAACAGCAGGGTGAGGATGGTGCGCTCAGGTTGCTCGCGTTTGAAACGCAGGCTTAGCTGATGGGCCAGGTGCGGATAGAGCAGGGCGTAAGGCACCATCCACAGGATGTTGAAGGAAAAATGCTGGACATAGGTGCCGGCGGCGATGCTGGCGGCAACGGCGATATAGGCCAGTACCCGCGAATAGTACTCACGCAGCGGCAGGGCTGGTGGGGAGGGAAGCCGGCTAGTGGTATTGGCGTTCATCCGATGGAACTGTCCCTGCTGACTACGGGCGCCTCTTCTGGGCGCCTGGGCGATTTGCACACCTTGGGGAGTATGCAAAAGAGCAGGGATCATAACCAAGGCGGCCGCCTGGGCCAAGCGCGCCCGGCGAATGGCGCGAATATGTGGCACAGGCGGCAGTTAGTGCGGGTTCTTAGAAGCGGATACGTCCGGTAAAGGCATCCTTGAGCATCACCCAGTCGCCCATAAAGGACCAGAGCGGGTACTGGAAGGTGGCCGGGCGATTCTTCTCGAAGACGAAATGACCGACCCAGGCAAAGCCGTAACCTGCCAGGGGCATGGCCAGCAGCCATAACCACTGCTGGCTGAGCAGCGCATAGGCAAGAATGGTCAGCACCAGCAGGCTGCCGACATAGTGCAGGCGGCGGCAGGTGGGATTGCTGTGTTCTTGCAGGTAGTAGGGGTAGAACTCGGCGAAACTGGTAAAACGCTCGGCGCTGGGGGCAGTCATGTGTGGCTCCTCTTGTTATCGGGCTATATCGGCAGTTTAGGCCGACTGACTCCTTGGGCCACTGACATTGGGTGCCAGTTTAGTATCCTTGTCGGGCCTTCTTGCCGACTCGAATAAGAAAAACACCATGCGTGAGCGCACCACTTCTTCAAACTGGGCCCTGGGGATTGTCCAGGCCCTGGAAATGGGCGGCGTTGATTGCCGCGCCATTTTTGCCGAGTTGGGGCTGGATTACGCTGCCCTGAATGACCCGGACGCGCGCTTTCCCCAGGATGCCATGACTCGCTTATGGCAGCGGGCGGTGGAGTTATCCGGCAACCCGGCCATTGGCCTGAACATGGCCAAGGTGGTGCGCCCAGCGTCGTTTCATGTGGTCGGCTATGCCCTGATGTCCAGCCGTAATCTCAAGGAGGGTTTCACCCGCCTGGTGCGTTACCAGCGCATTATCGGCGAGGGCGCGGACCTGAGCTTTCGCCCCACGCCCCAGGGTTACGAGTTGACCCTCGCCATCCATGGTGACCGGCTGCCGGCGGCACGGCAGAGTATGGAGGCTTCGCTGGCCTATGCTCTGGCGTTCTGCCGCTGGATGACCGGGCAGCCGATCCGGCCCCTGCAGGTCTTGTTTCAAGGCCCGCCGCCGGCTGATCTGCAGCCTTTCGAGCAGGTATTCCAGGGACCGCTGCGGTTTCAGGCCGAGCACTACGGCCTGCTCTTCGCCCGAGCCGATATGGATATGCCGCTGCCTACGGCCAATGAGTCCCTGGCTCAGCTGCACGACCGCTTTGCCGGGGACTATCTGGCGCGTTTTTCCGATACCCGGGTCACCCACAGTGCACGTCAGGTGCTCTGTCGCCTGTTGCCCCAGGGTGAGCCCAAGCGTGAGGCGGTGGCCCAGGCACTGCACCTGTCGCAGCGCACCCTGCAGCGACGCTTGCAGGAAGAGGGTGGCAGCTTTCAGCAGCTGCTCGATGACACCCGCCGCGAACTGGCCCAGCAGTACCTGGCCCAGCCCGCGCTGAGTCTGCTGGAGATCGCCTATCTGCTCGGCTTTGCCGACCCGAGCAACTTCTTTCGGGCGTTTCGCCGCTGGTTTGGTCTTACCCCGGGGGAGTATCGCGCCCGGCTTTGAGCCAGGGCGCAGGCGATCAGTGCCGCCAGAAACTGGCGGTGAACAGCACCAGTACAGTGACGATTTCCAGGCGTCCCAGCAGCATGCCGGCGGCCAGTACCCACTTGGCCGCATCCGGCAGGCTGGCGAAGTTACCCGCCGGGCCGATGATCGGGCCCAGCCCCGGACCGACGTTGCAAACCGCCGTGGCGGCGCCGGTCAGGGCGGTAATTGGGTCCAGCCCCAGCAGCGCCAGGAACAGGGCAATGGCACCGATGGTCATGGTGATAAAGAAGGAGAAGGTGAGGATCGAGCGGACAATCTCCTCGTCCAGATTATGGCCGTTGTACTGCTGCTTGATCACCGCTCGAGGGTGCACCATCTGCTTGAGGTTGGCCCGCAGCAGGGACAGGGCCACCTGGAAGCGGAACATCTTCAGACCGCCTGTGGTGGAGCCGGAGCAGCCACCGACAAAGGTCAGGTAGAAAAACGCCATAAAGGCGAAACCACCCCAGGCGCTGTAGTCACCCAGGGCGTAGCCGGTGGTGGTGGCAATCGACACCACGTTGAAACTGGCCACGCGCAGGGCATCAATAAAGGCATGTTCGGAATTGAGCCACAGCCACAGGCTGAACAGCAGGCAGGTGACCAGCAGCATGCCGACAAAGCCGCGTACCTGCTCGTCCTTGACCAGGGCCCGGCGATTACCGCGCATGCTGGCCACATAGAGGGTGAAGGGCAGGCTGCCCAGCAGCATCAGGACAATGGCGACCCAGTGGCTGCTGGGGCTGAAATTGCCCATGGAGTTGTCGGAAGTGGAATAGCCGGCGGTGGAGATGGACGTCATCGAGTGGTTGATGGCGTCAAACCAGTTCATCCCCGCCAGCCAGTAAGCCAGCACCCCGCAGAGGGTAAAGATCAGGTAGATCACCACGATGTACTTGGCCGCCATATGGGAGCGGGGCATGACTTTGTCGCCCCAGTCCGAAGACTCGGTCTGGAACAGGCGCATACCGCCGATGCGCAGCAGCGGCAGGACCGCCACGGCCATGGCGATAAAGCCGATGCCGCCCAGCCACTGCAGCATGGAGCGCCAGATCAGCAGGCCGGGGGAGGCCTCGTCCAGGCCGGAGAGCACGGTTGAACCGGTGGTGGTGATGCCGCTCATGGTCTCGAAAAAGGCATCGGTGTAGCTGATGTGGTGGATCAGCGCCATGGGCAGGGCGGCGAACACGCAGACAATCAGCCAGCTGGCCGTGGTCAGCATGTACATGTCGCGGGGGCGCAACTGAACATGGAGCGGGCGACCCTGGGCGACCATGGCCAGGCCGGCGATAAAGGTGATCAGGCTGGACCAGAGAAAGGCATTGAGTTCGTGGGTGCGATCGAAGACCAGCAGGGTCAGCATGGGAAAGAGCATGGCAACGGCGAGGGTGATCAGGAAGATGCCGTTGATAAAGGCGATGATTCTAAGGGTCGGCAGCGCCATGCAGGGGGCTCGGGTTAAGGCGGTGAGGGGCGCCATTCTACTCCTGCGCTCGCCGCTGTAAACCGCCATGGCCGGCCCTGCCGAGCTTTTCCGGCCGGTTCCTGGCGGGCTGCACCGGTAGGCGTCAGCGGCCGCTTTACAAGCGCTTGGCGCTGCATAGAATAGCGCGCAGGTGCCGGCCCTTGCCGGTTTCTGAGTATCCCATCATGTCCACTAGCAATCCCTGTCTTACGTGCGGCGCCTGCTGCGCGCATTTTCGTGTGTCTTTCTTCTGGGGTGAATGCCAATCGGCTGGCGGCACGGTGCCCGACGATCAGGTGGTGTTGATCACCCCGCACCGGGTCGCCATGCGTGGCACCGAGAGCAAGCCGGTGCGCTGCAATGCCCTGCTTGGCGAGGTAGGTGACGGAGTGCGTTGCACCCTGTATGAGCAACGCTCCAGCCCTTGTCGCGAGTTTGATGCCTCCTGGGCCCATGGCGAGCACAACCCGCGTTGCGACGATGCCCGCCGAGCCCACGGCCTGCCGCCGCTGGAGCCGCCTTTGCAGCCTGAGCTGTCGCCGGAGCGGGTGGCTTGAGGGGCTGGTTTCGATCAGCTGCGCGTCGGCCCTACTGCGTTAAAAACCGGCTCTGGCTCGCAAGAGCTTAAAAGGTTCTTGTTGAACAGGGCCTCACAGCCTGCGTTCGCGCAAGCTTTTTCCCCGGCGGGCCAGGGCAGGCACTAGAATTTCGCTCAATCTATTCTGCCGAGGTGTTCGATGGATGCGCTGGACCTGCTGCTAAACCGTGTTTCCGTACCGCGCCTGGTGGCGCCAGGGCCCGATGCCGGGCAGCGTGAGCTGCTGTTTCGGGCGGCTTTGCGCGCGCCGGACCATGCCCAGCTGCGCCCCTGGCGCTTTCTGACCGTGGAGGGCGAGGCCCTGACTCAGCTGGGTGAGCTGTTTGCCCAGGGGCTGTTGGCGACCAACCCCGAAGCCGAGGCGCCGGCCCTGGACAAGGCGCGGGCCATGCCCCTGCGCGCCCCTTTGCTGGTGGTGGTGATCGCTCGCCTGCAAGCCCACCCCAAGGTGCCGGAGCAGGAGCAGTTGCTGGCCGCTGGCTGTGCGGCCCACGGTCTGCTGCTGGCGGCCCACGCCCAGGGTATTGGCGCGGTCTGGCGTACCGGCGAGCTGGCCTACAACGCCACGGTTGCGAGTGGGCTGGGCTTGGCCCGTGATGAGCGGATTATCGGTTTTCTTTACCTGGGTACTGCCGAGCGTGAACTGCGCACGGCGCCACAGCTTTCGCTGGATGACTTCGTCAGGGCCTGGCCTGCGGACTAAAGGGCAATACCAGTCGGGCACAAAAGCCCCCTCCCGCACGGTTGTGTAACTCCAGGCGGCCGCCATGGCGTTCCGCGGCGCGGCGGGCAATGGCCAGGCCCAGGCCGTGTCCGGGGCTGTTTTGTCCGGGGGCGCGGAAGAAAGGTTCGCCCAGGCGGGCTAGCAGTGCGTCCTCCACCCCGGGGCCTCGATCACTGACGCTCAGGCACAGTTGGCCATTTTCCTCTTGCACGCTGATCTCGATGGGGTGCCCGACCGGGTTGAAGCGCAGGGCATTGCGCAGCAGATTGTCCAGGGCACCCTGCAGCATGGCGGGCCAGCCGCTCAGGGGCTGGTGGGGAGCAAGCTGGACCGTGACCAGCTGCTCGGGAGCGGCCAGGCTGCTGTCTTCGCGCAGCTTGCCCAGCAGCTGGGCCAGGTCGACGGGTTGGGGGTCGCCCAGGTCCGCATCCAGACGGGCCAGGGCGAGAATTTCACTGATCAGGGCTTCCAGGCGGTCGCATTCCTGATGCAGGCGCGGCCAGAGTTTTTCCCGTTCGGCAGCATCGGCACGCTCACTCAGGGCCAGGGCGATGCGCAAGCGCGCCAGGGGCGAGCGCAGCTCGTGGGAAACGTCACGCAGCAGCTGGCGCTGACTGCCGATCAGACCCTGCAGGCGGGCGCCCATGCGATTGAAGTCACGGGCCAGCACGCCCAGTTCGTCGCGCCGCAGCGCCAGCTGGGTCAGGCTGCTCTGTTGGTAGCTGGTTTGGCCGAGGTCATGTACCGCACCGCGCAGGCGGTTGAGCGGGCGAGTGATGGAGAGGGTCAGCCAGAGGCTGAACACCGTCAGCACCAGCATGGCAATCAGCAAGGCGCTGATCGGCATAAATAGGCTCTCGCGATGCCAGGCGGTCAGCTCAGGAATAGGAATGCGGTAGATCAGCAGGTAGCTCTCGCCCGTCTGCGGGCTGCGGTATTCGCTGCTCAGGCGCCGCCAAGGCAGGCGCTTGTGCGACTCGCGGCGCTGCTCGAAGGCCGCCGCCCGGGCCGGAAAGGTGCCCTGAACCAGCGCGCGACCGTTCTCGTCGAAGACCTGGACATCGACCCGAAAGGCTTCCTTGCGTGCCTCCAGCAGGGCCTGGGCGGCTTGCGGACCTTGCGTCTCATAGCGCTGTGTCCACTGTTCCGGCAGATCGTGCAGGGCTGGGTGGCGGCTGATAATCCAGGCGTCCTGGTTGTACATCCGTCCCAGCAGCAGGGATAGCCCGGCAACCAGGATGATGGCCAGCCAGAAACTGGCAAAGATGCGCCAGAACAGTGAATGCACGATGCTTCCTTAAACAAATGCCCGCCGCGCTCAGCACGCGGCGGGAGGTGATGGGCGATGGTCAGTTGCTCTGGCCATCCTTTTCGGCCTTCCAGGCTTTGAATTCAGCCATTTCGGCGCGGTGCGCCTCCATCTTCTGCAGGTGGTCGTCGAAGGCCGCCTGTTGTTCGGGCTTGAGCAAGGCACGCATGGCCTGCTGCTGTTTGTCCTGGGCGGCCTTGAGTTCGTCCTGCATGGCCTTCAGCTCGGCGTCGGGCAGCTTGCTCAGGTAGCGCTGGTTGATTTCTTGACGCCCGCGCATCTGCTCGCCCATCAGCTTATGCATCTGCTGGCGCTGCTCCTGGCTCAGGTCGAGTTCCTTGAACATGTGCAGGCCATGGCGACTCTTTGAGCCTTCACCAGGGTGCATGCCACCTTCGGGCATGGCCAGGGCCAGGGTGGGCAGGCTGAGGGCGAGCAATAGGGTGGTGAGGGTCTTGCGCATGGGTATCTCCTTGTCTGAAACCGCGGGGCTGCGGATGGCTTCAGTCTAGGGCGGGCAGAGTCAAGGGCGGTCAGGGCAAGGTAAAGCCTGGGTAAAGAGCCGGTTCAGGCGTTGTAGTAGTAGCCACGTCCACGCAGGGCGAGAATCCGCGGGCGACCATCGGGGTGTGGGCCGAGCTTCTTGCGCAGGTTGCTCACGTGCATGTCCAGGCTGCGGTCATAGAGGGTCAGTTTGCGCCCCAGGGCCAGTTGCGTCAGGGTCTGCTTGTCCACCGGTTCGCCGGGGCTGGTCAGCAGAGCTTCAAGAATGCGGCTTTCCGACAGGGTCAGGGTGACTTCCTGATCTGCCAGGTTGACCGTCCCGCGCGCCTGGCTGTAATGCAGGTCGCCCAGGTCGAAGGGGCTGGCCGGGCTGTTGCTGGCCGTACGACGGAGCACGGCGCGCAAGCGTGCCGTGAGCTCACGGGGGTCGCAGGGTTTGGCCAGGTAGTCGTCGGCGCCCAGTTCCAGGCCAAGAATGCGGTCCAGCGGCTCGCCCCGGGCCGAGAGCATCAATACCGGCAGTTCAGGGTGTTGGCTGCGCAGCTGCTTGAGCAGCTCCAGACCACTGCCATCGGGCAGCATCACATCCAGGACCACGGCGTCTGGTGTCTGGCTGGCCAGGCTGTGACGGGCACTCTGCCCATCATGGCAGGCGCTGACCTGAAAGCCTTCCTGGCTGAGCCAGCGACCGAGCAGCTCGCACAGCTCGATATCGTCGTCGATCAGTAGCAGGCTGCTCATGGTGCGGTCAGTTCAGCCATTCACGCTGGCTGCGGCGACCACGGCGCAGCAGGGCGCCGATAATCACGCCGAGCAGGCCGGCCCCGGCGCCTACGGCAAACCACATCTGCTGCTCACTGATCAGGGGGGCCGGGGCTTCGGCCTCGGCTTTCTTGAGCTGCAGCTTGAGGCGCTGGTTTTCCTGGCGCAGGCGTTGCAGCTGCACGTTCTCGCGTTCGCCCTCGCTACTTTGCAGTTCGGCCACCAGCGCTTCGCTGGCGGCCAGGCGCTGCTCCAGCTGGTCGATATGGGTCTGGGCGGATGTGGCTTCGGCCAGCGGCACAGGCGCAACCTGTTCGGCCAACGCCAGGCTGGGGCTTGTCAGGGCAAGGGTGAGCAGCAACGGACCTGGGCGCATCGGAACTCCTTATTTGTCGTTATTGTTCTGGCAGGCAGGGGGGGGCTCAGGGCAAGACCAGCTTGAACGGCTTGACCACTACCGCAGCGTAGACCCCGGCGGCGCGATAGGGGTCGGCATCGGCCCAGCGCTGGGCGGCCTGCAGGGATTCGAATTCGGCGACGATCAGGCTGCCGGAAAAGCCCGCCGGTCCGGGATCATGGCTGTCGACGGCCGGGTGGGGGCCGGCCAGGACCAGGCGGCCTTCGCTTTTCAGCAGCTCCAGGCGCGCCAGGTGGGCGGGGCGTGCAGCCAGGCGATTTTCCAGGGAGTTTTCGACATCGGTGGCAAGGATGGCGTAGAGCATTTCTATCCTTATAGGAGATTGGCAGGCGGGCACTGTGTGAGTGTAGAAAGACTGCAGAGAAGCAGCAGAGTGGAGCAAAGTCGAGGAAATCCTGCTTTGGCCCAGCAGGATTGCCGATCTGGCGGCATAATAACAAACATAAATGACGCGGAAAGTGGCCCTATGGAAGTTGATTTGCACTGTCACAGCACGGCATCGGACGGCGCCCTGGCGCCCGCCGTGGTGGTGGCGCGGGCCCATGAGCGGGGCGTGCGGGTGCTGGCGCTGACCGATCACGACACCCTGGAAGGCCTGCCCCAGGCCCGGCTGGCTGCCCATGAGCTGGGCATGCAGCTGGTCAATGGTATCGAGCTGTCCTGCACCTGGGGCGGGGCGACCATTCATGTGCTGGGCTACGGCTTTGCCGATGATGCACCGGCGCTGCTCAAGGCCATCGCCGAGTTGCGTGAAGGCCGCTGGCTGCGCGCCGCGGAGATCGACAAGCGTCTGGCGGCCAAGGGCATGCCTGGTGCCCTGGACGGTGCCCGGGCGATTCAGCAGG
>JBFHPI010000104.1:0-8596 GCA_041592855.1 Pseudomonas sp. | reverse complement strand
TCACCTTCGAGCACGCCAGTGGCTGGGTGTGGGGCGATATGTTCGGTTTTGTCGACTATGTGCGCGCCGACAACACCCAGTCGCGCGGCAGCACCTTCGCCAACCTGGAACAGGAGCGCAAGAACAGCTTCTACTATATGGAGCTGTCCCCGCGTGTCAGCCTCAGCTGGCTGACCGGCCAGGACCTGTCCGCCGGCCCGCTCAAGGATGTCTACGCCGCCTTCACCTATGAGAAGGGCAACGGCGGCCCGGGCACCGAAAACTACCTGTACGGTATCGGCACCGCCTGGAACGCCCCCGGCTTCGCCTACCTGAATGCCAACCTGTATGCGGTCAAGGTCAATAACCACATCTTCTTCGACCACGACTTCAAGGCCTCGGACAAGGGCAACGGCCACACCTACCAGCTCACCGTCAGCGGCGCCTACCCCTTCGCCATCGGCGAACAGGACTTCGTGATCGACGGTTATATCGACTGGCGCGCCCCGTCCAAGGATGCCGGCACCCAGACCTCGGTGGGCTCCTCCATCCAGATCAAGTGGGACGCCGGCAAGGCGCTGTTTGGCGAAGGCCGCAAGCTCTACGTGGGCACCGAAGTGAACATGTGGAACAACAAGTACGGCGTGCGCCCGATCGACGGCTCCAAGGACTTCGATCAGACCGCCGTACAGGCCCTGGTCAAGTACCATTTCTAAGCGGCAAACCGGCAACACTAAAAAGGGGGATAGCCGTCAGGCTATCCCCCTTTTTTGCGGGCCTTCGCCTCACCCCTTAGCGGTAGCCCGGACCAGCACAGCGCGTCCGGGTCATGGGTTATCGAGGGCTCGCGGATTGCGCCAAGGCTTATCCGGGCTACGCGACAGGATCAGTAGGGTGCGCCGTGCGCACCAATGCGGACAGCGGATTACGGGTGCGCACGGCGCACGGCTATTGCCCCTGCTTGGCCTTCTGCCGCTGGATAAAGTCGCGCTTCCACTGCTCCACGCCAATCAGCTCGGAATCCAGGTGGGCCTCGACCTGATACTTGGCTTTGAGCGCTGCCACCTCGTCCTGGCGCGCCTGCAGGAAGCGATCAAAACGCGCCAGCAGCTGACCATGTTTGCGCGTGGACAGGTGGTAGCTGCCACGTTCATGGGGCAGCCCGGCGTCGAAGATCAGGGCGCCGGGGCGCGAACTCAGGTTGTCCAGATAGTGGGTGGCCACCACCACGTTGAAATAGGCGCCGTCGCTGTCCTTCTTCAGGGCCTGGCGGATCATCTGGCGCAGATCGTCGCTGTAGGTCAATTCGATGGCGCCGGCCTCGATGCGCTGCTGGTAGCCCCAGGGCGTCCAGCCCTTGACCATGGCCAGGCGCTTGATGCCCTCAAGGCCCTGGCCGTGACGCTTGGGCGCCACCAACACACCATCCACATAGTCGACCACGCCCTGGCTGTAGCTCAGGGTCTGCCCGGCCTTCTGCGCCTGGGACCAGTTGGCGCTGTCGGGGTACTTGAAGTCCACCTCGCCCTTGAGCAGGGCCGGCAGCAACTGCTCCACGGCCATGGGTTTGTAGCTCAGCTGCACGCCACTGTCGGCGGCGAACAGGTCGAACAGCTCGCGGGCAAAGCCCTGATACTGGCCCTGGGCGTCGATGCTGTAATGCGGGGCAAAGGCCAATTTCTCCACGCCGATCACATAGCTTTCGGCGAGGCTGGTGCTGGAAAACACCAGGGCGAACAAACTGCAGGCGCGTGGAAGCTTCACGGCAACCCTCCGGGTGAGTGATGGATAAAGGAATCGGCTGATGGCCGCGAGGGCGGCCAAGGTAAGCGGATTAACCGCCGGTCATGCTCATAAACCTGACGACCTGCACCTGCTCGTCCTGCTGGAAGTGATGGCGCTCGGGCTTGAGCTGCAGCGCGGCCACGAGGGCCTCGCGCAGGCGCTGGCTGTCGCCGGGATGGGCACGCATAAGCGCCTTCAGGTCCAGGGCATTGTCGTGGCCCAGGCAGAGCACCAGCTTGCCTTCGGCGGTGACCCGCACGCGGTTGCAGTCGCCGCAGAAGTTATGGCTATGGGGCGAGATAAAACCCACCTGGGTGTCACTGCCCAGCACCTGCCAGTAGCGCGACGGCCCGCCGGTGGTCTTGCTGCTGCGCACCAGCTGATGGCGCTGCTCGATACGGGCGCGCACCTCGTCGCTGGAGCAGAAGGTCTGCTGGCGCTGGTGGCTGACCACGCTGCCCAGAGGCATTTCCTCGATAAAGCTGATATCCAGGCCGCGGGCCATGGCGAACTCGACCAGATCGAGCACTTCATCGTCATTGCGCCCGGTCTGCACCACGGTATTGAGCTTGATCTTGCGAAAGCCCGCAGCACGCGCCGCCTCGATGCCGGCCAGCACCTGGTCGAGCTTGTCACGCCGGGTAAAGGCGGCAAAGCGCTCGCGCTGCAGAGAATCCAGGCTGATATTCAGGCGTTTGACCCCGGCCGTACGCAGTGCGCCTGCCATTTCGTGAAGCTGTGAGCCGTTGCTGGTAATGGCCAGGTCTTCCAGTTCCGGGCGCTGGCCCAGGCGCTGCAGCAGGCTCAGCAGATTCTTGCGCACCAGGGGCTCGCCACCGGTGATGCGAATGCGCCTAACCCCCAGACCGATAAAGGCATCGGCCACGCTATACAGCTCCTCCAGGCTGAGGATCTGTTCGCGGGGCGCGAACTGCATATCCTCACCCATGCAGTAGGTGCAGCGGAAATCGCAGCGATCGGTGACCGACAGCCGCAGATAGGTGATACGCCGACCGAAAGGGTCTACCAGCTGGGTGTTGTGCACGCTTTGTCTCCTGAAGCTCAGAGAGCCGAGACTTTTTTGTTATGGAAGCAATAGGCAAGATGGAAACAGAATTTTCCGATCTTGTACACAATTACTTGACCAGCGAGTCAGAGAATCGCTCCAGGCCGCCAGGCGTCTGCTTGAGACTCGCGCAAGGCCGATGCTACCATGCCAGGCCGCTGCCCGGAGCCGGGCGCCATGCTTAATCACAGGGCCTTATGACCAGTATCCGCGAGCGCAATAGAGAGCTGATCCTGCGCGCAGCCAGTGAAGAATTCGCCGACAAGGGCTTCGCCGCCAGCAAAACCAGCGATATCGCGGCCAAGGCCGGGGTGCCCAAGCCCAACGTCTACTACTACTTCAAGTCCAAGGAAAACCTGTACCGCGAGGTGCTGGAAAGCATCATCGAACCGCTGCTGGACGCCTCCGCACCGTTCAACCAGCCGGGCCGCCCGGGCGAGGTGCTCAAGGCCTACATCCGCTCGAAGATCCGCATTTCCCGGGAACTGCCCTTCGCCTCCAAGGTGTTCGCCAGCGAGATCATGCACGGCGCGCCGCACCTGTCGGCCGAGCAGACCGAACAGCTCAACGCCCAGGCCAAGCACAATATCGCCTGCATCCAGCGCTGGATCGACCAGGGCCTGATGGCCGCAGTCGACCCCCATCATCTGCTGTTCAGCATCTGGGCCGCGACCCAGACCTACGCCGACTTCGACTGGCAGATTTCCACCGTCACCGGCAAGGCCAGCCTGGACGAAGCCGATTACGAAGCCGCCGCCCAGACCATCATCCGCCTGGTGCTCAAGGGTTGCGAGATCGACGAAAGCCAGCCTGCCGCCTCCGAGCTGGTAACCCGCGCCTGAATCCAGCCCAAACCCGCAACGCCTGTTGCATCCCGCAAAGGTAGGGTGCGCCGCGCGCACCTGCGCTTTACCCTCAAGGTCATAGCGCCGGCTTTCACAGAGCATTGGTGCGCATGGCGCACCCTACGGCCCGCCACAGGCCGAAGTCCAGATGCAATCCGGGGCATAACGCGCACCGGTGGTAAAGCCGGTGCGTTGTGCATCGCCCACCCTACGCGCCCGCCTCCGCCTGCAGGCCAACCGACTGCACGGCACTGATCGCACATTGCTCATCGATATCCGAGGTGTCGCCGGTAATGCCGATGGCGCCGATCAGCTCGCCTTGGGCCGTGCGAATCAGCACCCCACCCGGCGCCGGCACCAGATTACCTGCGGCCAGGTTGTTCACCGCCCCGATAAAGGCCGGACGCTGCTGCGCATCGGCGGCGATCAGGCGCGAGCCCTTGCCCAGGGCCAGGGCGCCCCAGGCCTTGCCGATGGCGATCTGCGGGCGCAGCAGGCTGGCACCATCCTCGCGCTGCAGGCTGATCAGGTGCCCGCCGGCATCCAGCACGGCCACGGTCAGGGGCGCCGCACCGATCTCACGGCCCACGGCCAGGGCGCGGCTAGTCAGGGTGGTGGCGACATTCAGGTTTAACAGGCTCATTTTTTAACCTTCCTACTCAAGCAGAAATCTTCGGACAGGCCGCCCGCCGGGCACTCCAGGCAGGAGCGAGAGGCTGACGACCACACAAAACTCACCTCCACTATCCCAGCAGAAATAGAAATTTCAATAGCAGTACACAATATGAATATTGTTTGTATACAAAATTACCGAAGCGCAACGCAGCACCACGCGCGCCCCAGCTAAAACGCCTGTTTTAAAAGATTTTTCCCCAGACGGATAAGCGGCCAATTAATTTATTGACCCCCAGGTCAAGTCATGAATAGAATCGGCCACAGCTGTTTTGTATACAATCTGAAAACAAACGAGGCACAAGACAATGGCCAAAATGAGAGCAATCGAGGCCGCCGTATTGGTGATGCGCCGCGAAGGCGTTGACACTGCGTTCGGCATCCCCGGCGCCGCCATCAACCCCCTGTACGCTGCACTGAAGAAAGTCGGCGGTATCGACCACGTCCTGGCCCGCCACGTCGAAGGCGCCTCGCATATGGCCGAGGGTTACACCCGCACCAATGCCGGCAATATCGGTGTGTGTATCGGTACCTCCGGCCCCGCCGGCACCGACATGGTCACCGGCCTGTACTCGGCCAGCGCCGACTCCATCCCAATCCTCTGCATCACAGGGCAAGCGCCGCGTGCACGTATGCACAAGGAAGACTTCCAGGCGGTCGATATCACCAGCATCGTCAAACCGGTAACCAAGTGGGCCACCACCGTGATGGAGCCCGGCCAGGTGCCGCGCGCCTTCCAGCGCGCCTTCTATGAAATGCGCAGCGGCCGCCCAGGCCCGGTGCTGATCGACCTGCCGTTCGACGTGCAGATGGCCGAGATCGAATTCGACATCGACGCCTACCAGCCCCTGCCGCTGGCCAAGCCGGCTGCCAACCGGGTGCAGGCGGAGAAAGCCATCGCCCTGCTTAATGAAGCCGAGCGCCCGCTGCTGGTCGCCGGTGGCGGTATCTTCAATGCCGACGCCGCCGACAAGCTGGTGGAATTCGCCGAGCTGACCGGCGTACCGGTGGTGCCGACCCTGATGGGCTGGGGCGTGATCCCGGATGACCACAGGCTGATGGTCGGCATGGTCGGCCTGCAGACCAGCCACCGCTATGGCAACGCCACCCTGCTGGAATCCGACCTGGTATTCGGTATCGGCAATCGCTGGGCCAACCGCCACACCGGTTCGGTGGATGTCTACACCCAAGGCCGCAAGTTTATCCACGTGGATATCGAACCGACCCAGATCGGCCGCGTATTCAACCCGGATCTGGGCATCGTCTCCGATGCCGGCGCGGCGCTCGATGCCTTCCTTGAGGTGGCCCGCGAGTGGCAGGCCGCCGGCAAGCTGAAGGATCGCAGCGCCTGGGTCGAGTCCTGCCGCGAGCGCAAGCGCACCCTGCAGCGCAAGACCCACTTCGACAACGTGCCGGCCAAGCCGCAGCGCGTGTACGAGGAGATGAACGAAGCGTTCGGCAAGGACACCTGCTACGTCAGCACCATCGGTCTGTCGCAGATCGCCGGCGCGCAGTTCCTCCACGTGTACAAACCGCGCCACTGGATCAACTGCGGCCAGGCAGGCCCCTTGGGCTGGACCATTCCGGCAGCCCTGGGCGTGGTCAAGGCCGATCCGACCCGCAAGGTGGTGGCGCTGTCCGGCGACTATGACTTCCAGTTCATGATCGAGGAACTGGCGGTCGGCGCGCAGTTCAACCTGCCCTATATCCACGTGCTGGTGAACAACTCCTACCTGGGTCTGATCCGTCAGGCGCAGCGCGGCTTCGACATCGACTACTGCGTGCAGCTGGCGTTCGAGAACATCAACGCGCCGGAAATCAATGGTTATGGCGTCGATCACGTGGCCGTGGTCGAGGGCCTGGGCTGCAAGGCGATCCGCG
This sequence comes from Pseudomonas sp., assembly GCA_041592855.1. Classification (GTDB taxonomy): domain Bacteria; phylum Pseudomonadota; class Gammaproteobacteria; order Pseudomonadales; family Pseudomonadaceae; genus Aquipseudomonas. Next base: position 2,368 of record JBFHPI010000104.1, on the reverse strand, counting down.
TGTTCGACCCCAATGAGCTGCAGAACGCCTTTGCCGAAGCCCAGCGCCTGATGGCCGAGCACCGCGTGCCGGTGGTGGTGGAGATCATCCTGGAGCGGGTCACCAACATCTCCATGGGCACCGAGATCAACGCCATCAACGAGTTCGAGGAACTGGCCGAGCGCGGCGTCGATGCGCCGACCGCCATCTCGCTGCTGGATTGATCCCTAGGGTGCGCGCGCGCACCGCATAGCCCGACGCGTACCACCGGGTGCGCACGGCGCACCCTACGGGCCACCACACCCTACGCAACCGAGGAATGTCTTATGCCCCGTTTTGCCGCCAACCTGTCCATGCTGTTCACCGAGGTGGACTTTCTGGACCGTTTCGCCGCCGCCGCCGAAGCCGGCTTTAGCGGCGTGGAATACCTGTTCCCCTATGATTTTGCCGCCGAAGAAATCAAGGCGCGCCTGGACGCCAACCAGCTGACCCAGGTGCTGTTCAACCTCCCCGCGGGCGACTGGGCCAAGGGCGAGCGTGGTATCGCTTGCCATCCTGACCGGGTCGAAGAATTCCGTGCCGGCGTGGACAAGGCCATCGCCTACGCCCAGGTGCTGGGCAATACGCAGATCAACTGCCTGGCCGGCATCCGTCCGCAGGGCTACGACTGCGCCACCGTCGAGCAGACCTTCGTCGACAACCTGCGCTTCGCCGCAGGCAAGCTCGAAGCCGCCGGCATCAAGCTGGTCATGGAAGCCATCAACACCCGCGACATCCCCGGCTTCTACCTGAACAACACCCAGCAGGCGCTGGATATCCGCGAGAAAGTCGGTAGCAGCAATCTGTACCTGCAATACGACATCTATCACATGCAAATCATGGAAGGCGATCTGGCCCGTACCGTGGAAAGCAACCAGGCCGTGATCAACCACGTGCAGCTGGCCGACAACCCGGGTCGCAACGAGCCAGGCACGGGCGAGATCAACTATCGCTTCCTCTTCGAGCACCTGGACCGCATCGGCTACCAGGGCTGGATCGGCTGTGAATACAAGCCCGCCACCACCACCGCTGCCGGCCTTGGCTGGCTGAAAGCCCATAACGCGATCTGACCTAACGCCCCTCTCCAGCAGATGAGAGGGTCACCCGTAGGATGGGTGGAGCGAAGCGATACCCATCGAGCCAGTGATGGGTATCGCAGGCTCAACCCATCCTACGCAACCAGGCTTCACCAGACATAACGACACCAGGAGACAACCTCATGGCTAAAATCGGATTTATCGGCACCGGCATCATGGGCAAGCCCATGGCGCAAAACCTGCAGAAAGCCGGCCACACCCTGTTCTTCTCCGAGCACTTCGAGAAGGCCCCGGCCGAGCTGATCGGCGACAACGGCATCGGCCTGGCCAACCCGCGCGAAGTGGCCCAGGAAGCCGAGTTCATCATCATCATGGTGCCGGACACCCCGCAGGTCGAAGACGTGCTGTTCCGCACTGACGGCGTCGCCGAAGGCGTGGGGGCCGGCAAGGTGGTGATCGACATGAGCTCGATCTCCCCCACCGCCACCAAGGTCTTCGCCGAGAAGATCAAGGCCACCGGCGCCGCCTACCTGGACGCCCCGGTGTCCGGCGGTGAAGTGGGCGCCAAGGCTGCGACCCTGAGCATCATGGTCGGTGGCTGCCCGAACGCCTTCGAACGCGCCCTGCCGCTGCTGCAGGCCATGGGCAAGAACATCACCCGCGTCGGTGGCAACGGTGACGGCCAGACCGCCAAGGTGGCCAACCAGATCATCGTTGCCCTGAATATCCAGGCGGTGGCCGAGGCCCTGCTGTTCGCCGCCAAGAACGGCGCCGATCCGGCCAAGGTACGCGAGGCGCTGATGGGCGGCTTCGCCGGCTCGAAGATCCTCGAAGTGCACGGCGAGCGCATGATCAAGGGCACCTTCGACCCGGGCTTCCGCATCAGCCTGCACCAGAAGGACCTTAACCTGGCGCTGAGCGGCGCCCGCGAGCTGGGCCTGAACCTGCCCAACACCGCCAACGCCCAGCAGGTGTTCAGCACCTGTGCGGCCATCGGCGGCGCCGGTTGGGACCACTCCGCCCTGATCAAGGGCCTGGAGCATATGGCCAACTTCAATATCCGCGGTGAGTAACCAGGCGGTGCGCATGGCGCACCCTAGGGTTCGCATGACTCCGTAGGGTGCGCTGTGCGCACCAGCCCCATGCCTTGGCATGGAACCCTTTCGATCTGCCCGGCAGGCGGTGTCACGGCCTGCCGGCCGGGTGGATCGATTCCAGTGCAGAGCGGCCTGAGCAAGGCCGCTGCGCACTAGAATCGAAGTTGCTTCAGTCCAACAAGAGAGATCGCCATGACCCTCGATCCGCAACGCCTG
>JBFHPI010000103.1:0-8647 GCA_041592855.1 Pseudomonas sp. | reverse complement strand
CAAAGGGAAAGTACTTGTAAAGGATAAAGGCCAGTTGCATCAGACAGCTTCCTCGGCCAGCAACAGGGCCTGCAGTTCACGGGCGACTCGATCGGCGTCCAGGCCATCGAAGCAGGGTTTGTGGCGATCACCCGAGCCGGCATTCGGCCCGCTGGCACACAGGTGCACCTGCGAGCGCCCATAGGCACCGACCCGCCCCGGCAGAGTCGGGCCGTACAGGGAAATGCTCGGCACATCCAGGGCAGCGGCCAGATGACCCAGGCCGGTGTCCACCGCCACACAGGCGCTGGCCCCGGCAATCACCTTGGCCACCCCGGCCAGATTGAGTTTGGGTAATACCGCAGCACCCTCGATACCGGCGGCGATACGTTCGGCACGTTGCTTCTCCACCGCGTTGCCCCAGGGCAGGCGAATGGCCCAGCCCTCGGCGCTCATGCGCTCGGCCAGGGCACGCCAGTCGGCTTCCGGCCAGTGCTTGCTGGCCCAGGTAGTGCCATGCAGAAACAGCAGATAGGGTGGCTGCTGGGCATCGGCCAGTTGCGCGCGATTCAGGCCATAGTCGCCCAGGCCTGACGGGACGGCATAGCCCAGGGCCTGGGCAAACAGCTGGCGGGTGCGCTCCAGGGCATGCTGATCCCTGGCCACGGCGTAGCGCCGATCATAGAAGCGGCTGGCCAGGGGCTCGCGCGCCGAGTGCCGATCAAACCCGGCAATCGGCCCCTGTACATAGCGGGTCAGCCAGGCGCTTTTCAGCAGCCCCTGGGCGTCGATCACCAGATCGTACCGGGCTTTGCCGAGACGCTGTTTAAAGCGCCGCCACTCACCGGTTTTAAGGGTTTGCCAGAGTTGCTTGCGCCAACGGCGGATGGCCACCGGGATCACCTGAGCCACGGCCGGGTGCCAGGCCGGGATCTCGGCGAAACTCTCCTCCACCACCCAGTCGAACTGAATGCCGGGGATGGCCCGCGCCGCATCGGTCAGGGCGGCCAGGGTGTGAATCACATCGCCCAGGGAGGAAGTCTTGATCAGCAGAACGCGCAAACTATTCAACCTCAACCGGGTCGGCCACCAGACGATCCAGCGCCTCGATCACCGGGCGCGGCTTGAGTTGCCCCAGGCAGTCGTAGTGGCCGAAACGGCAGGTGCGATCAAAGCAGGGACTGCACTCCAGCCCCAGGCGCACGATTTCCACCTGGTCGGCCAAGGGCGGCGTGAACTGCGGTGAAGTGGAGCCGTAGACCGCCACCAGGGGGCGATTCAGCGCGGCGGCCACATGCATCAGGCCGGAGTCGTTGGACACCACGGCACCGGCGCAGGACAGCAGGTCGATGGCCTCAGCCAGGCTGGTCTCACCGGCCAGGTTAGTCACTTCTTCGCGCAGGCCAGGAATCAGCCGGCCGCGAATGTCCTCACCGACCGGGTGATCGTTCTTCGAGCCGAAAATCCACACCTGCCAGCCGGCGCGAATCTTCAGCTCCGCCACCTTGGCATAGTGCTCGGCCGGCCAGCGCTTGGCCTCGCCAAACTCCGCACCGGGGCACAGCGCCAGCACCGGGCGATCCAGCTCCAGAGCAAACTTGCCCAGGGCCGCGGTGCGGCTCGCTGCATCGATCTGCAAGGCCGGGCGCGGATAGGGCTGGGGCAGCTCCGCAGCGGGTTCGAAGGCCAGGGCCATAAAACGCTCGATCATCAGCGGATAGCGCGCCTTATCCAGCTTGCGGATGTCATTGAGCAGGCCGAAGCGCATCTCGCCGCGCCAGCCGGTGCGTTTGGGGATGCCGGCGAAGAACGGCACCAGGGCGGATTTCAGCGAATTGGGCAGCAGAATCGCCTGATCGTACTGACCGGCCAGGGCCTTGCCGATCTTACGCCGAGTGGCGAGATCCAGCACACCATGGCCCAGGGGAAAGCTCAGGGCCTGACGCACCTCGGGCATGCGCTCGAGGATAGGCCGACTCCACTCGGGGGCCAACACATCGATCTGGCACTCGGCATGGCGTTGTTTCAGACACTGAAACAGCGTCTGCGCCATCACCATGTCACCCACCCAGCTGGGCCCAACGATCAGAATTCGCATGGTTTTTCCACAAATGCGCAGGGAGGCTCACGCCTCCCTGTCATGACCTTGAGAAGCCATTATTTGACCAGGGTACGCCATTCGGCATGGGCACCGGTCTTGCCGGTAACCAGATCGAAGTAGGCGGTCTGCAGTTTCTCGGTGATCGGCCCACGGCGACCGGCGCCGATCTGCCTGCCGTCCACTTCGCGGATCGGCGTCACTTCGGCGGCAGTACCGGTGAAGAAGGCCTCGTCGGCGATATACACCTCGTCGCGGGTGATACGCTTCTCCACCACCTCGATACCGTGCTCGGCGGCCAGGGTCAGAATGGTGTTGCGGGTGATGCCATTGAGGCAGGAGGTCACTTCCGGGGTGTAGATCACGCCGTTCTTGACCAGGAAGATGTTCTCCCCCGAGCCCTCGGCCACATAGCCTTCCGGGTCCAGCAGCATGGCCTCGTCGGCGCCGCCGGAGATGGCTTCCTGCAGGGCCAGCATGGAGTTGATGTAGTTGCCGTTAGCCTTGGCCCGAGTCATGGAGATATTCACATGATGGCGGGTGTAGGAACTGGTGCGCACCTTGATGCCCACCTGCAGGGCCTCGTCGCCCATATAGGCGCCCCAGTTCCAGGCCGCGACGATCACCTGAACTTTCAGGCCATTGGCACGCAGGCCCATGGCCTCGGATCCGTAGAACACCATGGGGCGGATATAGGCGCTTTCCAGGTTGTTCTCGCGCACGGCGGCGCGGGTGGCTTCGTTGATCTCGTCCTTGGTGAAGGGGATCTTCATGCCCATGATATGGGCCGAGTCGAACAGGCGGTCGGTGTGCGCCTGCAGGCGGAAGATCGCCGTGCCTTGCGGGGTGTTGTAAGCGCGCACGCCCTCGAACACACCCATGCCGTAGTGCAGGGTGTGGGTCAGCACATGGGTGGTAGCGTTGCGCCATGGCACCAGTTCGCCGTCATACCAGATCACGCCATCACGATCGGCCATCGACATAGTTGCCTGCTCCTCAAGTTCGGTTGGTACGTATCGACCGCCAGGGCAGTCGACCCTTAATGTTCAGCTCAGCCCCAGTTCCCGCCAGATGCGCATCACCGTGCGCCGCTCATCGGCAAACTGATCACCACTCACCACCCCAGGCTGCTTTTGCAGTGCCTGACGGTGCGCCGCCGAGCGATAGGCCTTGTAGATAGCCTGCAACAGCCGGGCGTCCTCACCCGGTAGCAATCCGACCCGCTCCAGCCCTTCGAGAATGCGGATGTTATCGGTAAACACCAGCAGCTCCGGGTATTGCTGCGACCAGGCCAGGGCCGCGTATTGCACCATAAATTCAATATCGACGATACCACCGGCATCCTGCTTGAGATCGAAGGCCACCGTGGCTTCAAAGGCATTGGCGGCAGTACCGGCGGCGGTGCTCTTGCTACCGAGGTTGTCGCGCATCTTGGCGCGCATCTCGCTGACCTCGTTGCGCAGTGTGTCCAGGTCGCGAGCGCGGCCCAACACCTGAGCACGCACCTGCTCGAACGCGGCGCCTACTCGCGGGCAGCCCACCAATACCCGCGCACGCACCAGGGCCTGATGCTCCCAGGTCCAGGCTTCGTTCTCCTGATAACGCTGGAAAGCCGCCAGGGAACTGACCAGCAACCCCGCTGCCCCGGAAGGGCGCAGACGCATATCCACCTCATAGAGCTGGCCGGAGTTGGTCTGGGTGGTGAGCAGGTGAATGATGCGCTGGCCAAGCCGATTGAAGAACTGCGCACCATCGATGGGCTTGGCGCCATCGGTCTCGGCCTGAGCATCGCCGTCATGGATAAACACCAGGTCCAGATCCGAGCCATGGCCCAGTTCGATACCGCCGACCTTGCCGTATCCAACGATGACGAAATCCGGATCGCAGGGACTGCCATCGGCCCGCCGCGGCGCACCATGGCGAGCCACGGTATGGCGCCAGGCCAGGGCCAGCACCTGATCGAGAATAGCCTCGGCCAGCCAGGTCAGGTAGTCGGACACCTTCATCAGCGGCAGGGTGCCGGCGATCTCCGAGGCCGCCACGCGCAGGCGATGGGCCAGCTTGAAATGGCGCAGGGCCTCCATCTGCTGTTCCAGGTCATCTTCGGGGATACGCATCAGCCGCTCGCGCAGCTCGGCGGCCAGCTCGGGCGCCTGGGGCGGTTTGAACAGCCGCCCCTCGTTAAGCAGTTCATCGAGCAACAAGGGGAAACGGGTGATCTGCTCGGCAATCCACGGACTGGCCGCGCACAGGGTCAACAGCCGCTGCAGGGCGCCGGGATTTTCCGTGAGTAGCACCAGGTAGGCCGAGCGCCGCGCTACCGCTTCCAACAGCGGCAGCACCCGCTCCAGCACCAGATCCGGGTTGTCGTGCTCCACCGCCTGGGCCAGCAGGCGCGGCACAAAGGCGTCCAGGCGCTCGCGACCGAGACGCTGCATGGCGCGCACCTGACTGCCGTTGCGCAGCGCAGCGATACGCCGCCAGGCCGCCTGGCCATCGGCGAAGCCGGCCTCAGTGAGTTGACGGCAGGCCGCCTCCTCATCCTGAGCGTCCTCCCACAGCGGCAGCCACTCACCGCCGACACACTCATCCGCGGCCACTTCGGCCTCTTCATCGGGATCGGCGATCACCTGGCGAAAGTGCCAGTCGATCCGAGCGCGCCAGTGCATCAGCCGCTCATGAAAGGCCTGCCAGCTGTCGAAACCCATGACAAAGGCGACCCGCGCACGATCCCTATCGGTCTCGGGCAGCATCTGCGTCTGCCGGTCGTCGATACCCTGCAGGGCGTGCTCGGCATAGCGCAGAAAGGCATAGCCGTCGCGCAGCTCGTCGGTCACCGCCGCCGGCAGATAGCCCTGGTCACGCAGGGTATCGAGCACGGCGAACAGCGAGCGTTGCTGCAGGCTCAGGTCGCGCCCGCCGTGAATCAGCTGGAAGGCCTGGGCGATAAATTCAACCTCGCGGATGCCGCCGGCGCCCAGCTTGATGTTCTCGCTCATGCCCTTGCGCCGCACCTCCTGCTGGATCAGCTGTTTCATGGCGCGCAGCGCCTCGATGGCGGAGAAATCCAGGTAGCGCCGGTAGACGAAGGGGCGCAGCATCTCCAGCAACTGCGCACCGGCGGCCTGATCGCCACCGACTACCCGCGCCTTGATCATGGCGTAGCGCTCCCAGTCGCGACCCTGATCCTGGTAGTACTGCTCCAGGGCATTGAAGCTGAACACCAGGGCGCCACTGGAGCCATAGGGACGCAGACGCATATCGGTGCGGAATACGAAGCCATCGACGGTGATGGCATCCAGGGCCTTGATCAGGCGCTGTCCCAGGCGGATAAAAAACTCCTGATTATCCAGCGGGCGCTTGACCCCCTCGGTCTCGCCACCTTCCGGGTAGCCGAAGATCAGGTCGATATCCGAGGACAGGTTCAGTTCATGAGCACCCAGCTTGCCCATGCCGAGGATCACCAGATGCTGCGGCGTACCGCTGCGCCGGCCGATGGGCGTGCCGAACTGGGCGCAGTGCCGCGGGTAGAGCCAGTGATAAGCCAGGTCGATACAGATGTCGGCCATCTCCGAGAGGTCACGACAGATCTCGATCAGATCGGCCTGACGACTGAAGTCGCGCCAGATGATGCGCAACTGCTGGCGGTTGCGAAAACGTCGCAGGCGCCGGCCTAGCTCATCCTCATCCAGGCACTCGGCCAGGCAGGCCGCCAGCTGCTGGCGCATCTCCCCCGGCTGCAGGCTGCGCTCCAGCTCGCCGCTGGCGGCCAGCTCCAGCAGCATCTGCGGATCACGCAGGCCCTGCTGCACAACGAAATCGCTGGCCGCGCCAACCCGGCGCAGATCCTCGCGACGGGCCAGGGGCCAGGCATTGAACTGGGCCAGAGCGGCCGCCGACAACGTGGCGCAAGCCTGCTGCAGGGACTCTTCGGCGCGCAGGGCCAGGGGTTGCAGGGCGTCGGGCAAACAGGCCAGCGCGGGCAGGCTCATGGTCTATCCTTTTTTGGCGAACTGCCCCTGTCGGCAAGGCCAGGCAAATCGCCCGGTTTAGAGGGCCTTGGCCCAGGAGCAGGAAAAATAATTGTAGTTTTACTACCAAAGATTGTATCCAGAAGGCTGAAATCAGCGTCGGAATGTAGTAAAACTACACGGAGCCGGCCCTACCCCCGGTCAATCCAAGAATTCACGCGGCCCACTCACGAAGTCGGCCACGAAACCTGGCCTCCGATTCTGGAAGCCTTTCCGCCCTGGAGCAAGCCATGCAAGACCTCGATCCCGTCGAAACCCAGGAATGGCTGGACGCCCTTGAGTCCGTCCTCGAACACGAGGGTGAAGACCGCGCGCATTACCTGATGACCCGCATGGGCGAGCTGGCCACCCGCAGCGGTGCGCAGTTGCCCTACGCCATCACCACGCCGTACCGCAATACCATCCCGGTTGGCCACGAAGCACGCATGCCCGGCGATCTGTTTATGGAGCGGCGCATCCGCTCGCTGGTGCGCTGGAACGCCCTGGCCATGGTGATGCGCACCAACCTGCAGGACCCGGACCTGGGCGGCCATATTTCCAGCTTTGCTTCCAGCGCCACACTCTACGACATCGGTTTCAACTACTTCTTCCAGGCCCCTACCGAAGAACACGGCGGCGACCTGATCTTCTTCCAGGGCCATGCCTCCCCTGGCGTCTATGCCCGTGCCTTTATGGAAGGGCGCATCAGCGAAGAACAGATGCAGAATTTCCGTCAGGAAGTGGACGGCAACGGCCTGTCCTCCTACCCGCACCCCTGGCTGATGCCGGACTTCTGGCAGTTCCCCACCGTGTCGATGGGCCTGGGGCCGATCCAGGCGATCTACCAGGCGCGCTTTATGAAGTACCTGGAAAGCCGCGGCTTTATTCCCGCCGGCAAACAGAAGGTCTGGTGCTTTATGGGCGACGGCGAGTGTGACGAGCCGGAATCCCTCGGCGCCATCTCCCTGGCCGGCCGCGAGAAGCTGGACAACCTGATCTTCGTCATCAACTGCAACCTGCAACGCCTGGACGGCCCGGTACGCGGCAACGGCAAGATCATCCAGGAACTGGAAGGCGTATTCCGCGGCGCCGAATGGAACGTCAACAAGGTGGTCTGGGGCCGCTTCTGGGACCCGCTGCTGGCCAAGGACAAGGACGGCATCCTGCAGCGGCGCATGGACGAGGTGATCGACGGCGAATACCAGAACTACAAGGCCAAAGATGGCGCCTACGTGCGCGAACACTTCTTCAACAGCCCCGAGCTCAAGGAGATGGTCAAGGACCTCTCCGACGACGAGATCTGGAAGCTCAACCGCGGCGGCCACGACCCCTACAAGATGTATGCGGCCTACCACCAGGCGGTCAATCACAAGGGCCAACCCACTGTGGTCCTGGCCAAGACGATCAAGGGCTACGGCACCGGTGCCGGTGAGGCGCAGAACACCGCGCACAACACCAAGAAAGTCGATATCGACAGCCTGAAGAAATTCCGCGACCGCTTCGACATCCCGGTCAAGGACGATCAGCTGGAGAAGCTGCCTTTCGTCAAACCGGAGCCGGGCAGCGCCGAATACCGCTACCTGCATGAGCGTCGCGAGGCCCTCGGTGGCTTTGTGCCGCAGCGCCGTGCCAACAGCTTCAGCGTACCGACCCCGCCCCTGGAAACCCTCAAGGCGATTCTGGACGGCAGCGGCGAGCGCGAAATTTCCACCACCATGGCCTTCGTGCGCATCCTCGCCCAGCTGGTCAAGGACAAGGAGCTGGGTAGCCGCATCGTCCCCATCGTCCCGGACGAGGCGCGCACCTTTGGTATGGAAGGGATGTTCCGTCAGCTCGGCATCTACTCCTCGGTGGGCCAGCTGTACGAGCCGGTGGATAAAGACCAGGTGATGTTCTATCGCGAGGACAAGAAGGGCCAGATCCTCGAGGAAGGCATCAACGAGGCCGGCGCCATGTCCAGCTGGATCGCCGCCGGCACTTCGTACTCCACCCATCACCAGCCGATGCTGCCGTTCTACATCTTCTATTCGATGTTCGGCTTCCAGCGCATCGGCGATCTGGCCTGGGCCGCTGGCGACAGCCGTGCCCGCGGCTTCCTGATCGGCGGCACCGCCGGGCGCACCACCCTCAACGGCGAGGGCCTGCAGCACGAAGACGGCCACAGCCATATCATGGCCGCCACCATCCCCAACTGCCGCACCTATGACCCCACCTACGGCTACGAGCTGGCGGTGATCATCCGTGAAGGCACGCGGCAGATGATCGAAGAGCAGCAGAACATCTTCTACTACATCACCGTGATGAACGAGTCCTACCAGCAGCCGGCCCTTCCCGAGGGGGTCGAGGACGGCATCATCAAGGGCATGTACCTGCTCGAGGAAGACAAGCGCGAGGCAGCCCACCATGTGCAGCTGCTGGGCAGCGGCACCATGCTGCGCGAGGTGCGCGAGGCGGCGAAGATTCTGCGCGACGAGTTCAATTTCGGCGCCGACGTATGGAGCGTCACCAGTTTCAACGAACTGCGTCGCGACGGTCTGGCCGTGGAGCGGCACAACCGCCT
>JBFHPI010000102.1:0-8779 GCA_041592855.1 Pseudomonas sp. | reverse complement strand
GGTAGAACAGACGTGGCTCCAGTGTCTGGCGGTAGCTTTTGCCGAACCATTGGGTATCGCGGTCGAAATACAGGCCGCTATCCAGGCTGAACATGGCAATTCCGCGATCCTGGCTACCCTTGAACTCCTGCTCGGCAAGCAGGCTGTTCTTGCCTTGACTGTCCAGGCTCAGGTCATAGTTGGTATGCAGGTACTTGACCTTGGGTGTAACAAAGCCCCAGGTCCAGTTCAGCGGTAGGCTGACTGCCGGTTCCAGATGCAGGCGCTCGCCGTTGGCCCGTGCCAAGCCGCTTAGGCGATCGTCATACCAGCGCTGAGCTGCAGTTCCGGTATTGCCATCTTCGTCGGTGAAAAAGCCCGAGCGCAGATTGCGATCAAAGCGCACATATTCGGTGCCGTAGGTGAAATCCAGGCCGCCCGGATGGAAGGGCAGCATGCCGTTAAGGGTCAGCTGCGGCAGGCGGTTGTAGGGGGTGACATCGGTGATATTGGCCAGTTCATAGGCGTGGGCATTGAGGCGCGCCGTGTAACCGTTGCCACGATAGGTCAGGGTGCCGCGCTGATCCACATAACTGGTGGAGCCAATGCCCAGGTCGGTGCTCAGGTCCTGGAAGTAATAAGGATCGCTGATGTCGGTGTAGTCGACCTCGGCCAGCAGGCGCGAATCCAGGCCCTGCTTGTGCTGCCAGCTGTACATCCAGCGCTGGTCCTCGTATTCGGACATCAGCTTGCGGTCGTCGTTGCTGTCGTCGAGGAAGGCGCCGCCTACCTGGCCTTCACTGCTCTTGGTCAGGTAGCGGAATTCGCCTTCCATCAACAAGCCGCGATCAGTCATATAGGTAGGGTACAGGGTGGCGTCGTAGTTGGGCGCCAGGTTGAAGTAGTAAGGCGTTTTCAGTGTGACGCCATTGTCGCTGGAGCTGCCCAGGCTGGGCGGCAGGAAGCCGGACTGGCGACGATCGTCGATCGGGAAGTAGATATAGGGGGTGTAGAACACCGGAATGTTCTTCACCCGCAGGGTGACATTGGTCGCGGTGCCGAAGCCGGTGGCCGGATTGAGTTTGATGTTCTTGCCGGTCAGGTGCCAGGCATTGCTGCCCGGCTCACAGCTGGTGTAGGTGCCATCTTTCAGGCGGATAATGGCGCTTTCTTCGCGTTTGGCATATAGCGCGCTGCCGCGGGTATGGTTTTCGTGCAGCACGTACTCGGCGTTCTCGACCTTGGCCTCGCCATTGTCCAGTTGCAGCTCGGCGCGGTCGCCAACCACCAGCATGCCCTGATCGCGCAGGCGCACATTGCCGACCAGCTCGCCACGGTTTTCCAGCTGATACAGGTTGGCTTCATCGGCCTCGACCTGCAGGCCGGCCTGGCGCAGTACGACATCACCTGCCAGGGTGGCGACCTGCTCTTCCTGCTCGAAGCGCGAGGCCTTGGCCGACACGAACATTGGCGCCTGGTTCATCGGCGTGGTGTCATTCATCCCCGGGCGAACCGGCTCGATATAGGCCCCGGCGCAATATGGGCCAGCCTCGGCCAGCTGCGCGGCGGTGAGTTTTTCCCGGGGGACCCAGTCAAGGTGACTATAGTCAGCACTGCGTGACGCCAGGCCTTTGCCACGGCTCTCGGTCACCAAGGTGACCTGTTGCTCTGATTTGGCTTGGCCGGTGCTCTGCGCACCGTCAGCAACCGCACCGCGTGGCACGGGCCGAGCGGGCAGAGCCGCGGTGGCGCTCTTGGGCGTACAGGCCCAGCCACCGGTTGCCGAAGCCTGGCAGTCATACTGCTCGGCGGCGCTGGCATATTGAACGGCTAGAGGTTGCAGTGCCAGCAGGCTACCGGTGACCAATAGGGGAAATTTCTTGCGAAACGCGGGGTATTTTACTGCCATCTTATTTTATCCGGGCTTCCTGCGCGCCATGCCCTGAGGCCGCACGCCTCTCGATGGGCTTGAAAAGATGCTGGATAATAAAGCATGACCCGCGCAACGGCTAGCGCCGTCGGAGACCCTTGTAATGCCTGATCAAGATATACGCCTGCAACAGCTCGAAGAGTGGTTGAACCAGAAGCTGCCGGCGTTGTTCGCCGCTCGTGGTTGGGGGGCTGTGCCCGCGGCCAGTCTGACACCGGCCAGCAGCGATGCCAGTTTCCGTCGTTACTTCCGTTGGCAGGGAGGCGCGCATAGCCTGATTGTGATGGACGCGCCACCGCCCCAGGAGAACTGCCAGCCCTTTGTCCAGGTCGCCGCCCTGCTGGCCGAGGCGCGGGTCAATGTGCCGCAGATTCTGGCCGCTGATCTTGAGCGAGGCTTTTTGCTGCTCAATGATCTGGGCCGCCAGACCTACCTGGATGTGATTGACGCCGACAACGCCGATACGCTGTTTGCCGATGCCCTCAAGGCCCTGCTGGCCTTCCAGCAGTTGCCCATGACAGCACCCCTGCCCAGCTATGATGACGCGCTGTTGCGCCGCGAGTTGCAGCTGTTTCCCGATTGGTATGTGCAGCGCCATCTGGGTGTGCAATTTACCGAAGCGCAGCAAGCGCGCTGGCAGCGGGTCAGTCAGTTGCTGATCGACAGCGCCCTGGCGCAGCCTCGGGTGCTGGTACATCGGGACTATATGCCGCGCAATCTGATGCTCAGCGCGCCCAACCCCGGGGTACTGGATTTCCAGGATGCGGTCTATGGACCGGTCACCTATGACGTTACCTGTCTGTTCAAGGATGCCTTTCTCAGCTGGCCTGAAGCACGGGTGCAGGGCTGGTTGCGCCAGTACTGGGCGCAGGCCCGCACGCTGGATATTCCGGTGCAGGCCGAGCTGGAGGAGTTTTTGCGGGCCAGCGATCTGATGGGGGTGCAGCGTCACCTCAAGGTGATCGGCATTTTCGCCCGCATCTGCCACCGCGATGGTAAGCCGCGCTACCTGGGTGATGTGCCGCGCTTCTTTGCCTACATAGATGAGGTGCTGGCGCGCAGGCCGGAACTGGCCGAACTGGCGGCGCTGCTGGTCGAGCTGCGTGAGCAGGCCGAGGTCCCGGCATGAAGGCCATGATTTTGGCCGCCGGCAAGGGTGAGCGCCTGCGCCCTCTGACCCTGCATACGCCCAAGCCTCTGGTGCGTGCCGGCGGTGTGCCGCTGATCGAGTATCACCTGCGGGGGCTGCGGGCCGCCGGCTTTACCGAGCTGGTGATCAACCATGCCTGGCTCGGCCAGCAGATCGAGGAGCACCTGGGTGACGGGGCGCAGTTCGGCTTGACCATCCGCTATTCGGCAGAGGGCGAGCCGCTGGAAACCGGGGGTGGTATTTTCCAGGCCCTGCCGCTGTTGGGCGATCAGCCTTTCGCCCTGGTCAACGGCGATATCTTCACCGACTACCCCTTTGCCGAGTTGCGCCGTCCGCTACCGGGCCTGGCCCATCTGGTGCTGGTGGACAACCCCGGGCATCACCAGGCGGGTGACTTTGCGCTGACTGACGGGCGGGTGACAGAGGCGCAGCCGGGGCAGCCGAGTCTGACCTATAGCGGTATTGCCGTTCTGTCGCCGGCCCTGTTTAACGGGTGTCAGGTCGGTGCCTTCAAGCTGGCGCCGCTGCTGCGCCGGGCCATGGCCGAAGGGTTGGTGAGCGGTGAGCACTATGCCGGCTGCTGGGTCGATGTGGGTACCCATGAGCGCCTGGCCCAGGTTGAACAGTTACTCGGAGCGAGGCGCTAGGTGCTCTGGCCGGTCACTTTGCTCGGCGCGGCGGCGGGCCTGGCCGTGGCCAGCATTCCTGGGGCCCTGCTCGGCGGCTTGCTGGGGCAAGTGCTGGACCGACGCCTGGGCTTGAACTCCTGGGCAGAGCTGCGCGAGCGTCTGGGCGGCCGGGCGATGCCGGGTGAGGATGAGCTGCTGTTTATCCTGCTGGGGCGTCTGGCCAAGTGCGAAGGACGGGTGCTGCCTGTGCATATCCAGCAGGCGCGTGCCGAGATGCAACGTCTGGGTCTGGACCGCGATGGGCAACGTGCGGCCATCGCCGCCTTCAACCGCGGCAAGACCGGCAGCGACCGCTTGCGTGGCCTGCTGCGTCGTCAGCGCGGCCAAGCCGAAACCCTGTTGCGCGCGGGCTGGCGCATGGCCTGGGTCGATGGTCGGATCAGCCGTAATGAGCGCGAATTACTGCTGCTCTGGGGGAAATGGCTGGAGGTGCCCCAGGCTCGCCAGGAGGAGTGGCAAGCGGCCTATGGGCCGAGGCAGAAAGCCCCGGTCAGCACCGCCAGCGGAAGTTATCAGCAGGCCCTGCGCTTGCTCGGCGTGGCCGAAGGCAGTGACCCGGCGCAGATCAAGCGCGCCTATCGGCGCCTGCTCAGTCGCCATCATCCGGACAAACTGGCCGGCAGCGGCGCCAGCCCCGAGCGGGTTCGCGAGGCCACCGAGCGCACCCGGGAGCTGCACCAGGCCTATGATCTGCTGCGCCAACGCCATGGTTTTCGCTAAATGCATTGAAGTTACGCCCTGCGCTGGGCTACTTGCCCTGTATCTGCAGGGTTAGCCAGCCGCGGATACGTCGATAGAGTTGTTCGTGGGCGGTCTCGGGATTTCCCGGTAGGGCCTTCATGGCGATCTGTATATAGGTCGGATGCTGCTGGCGCTTGCTCGCCTGCATGCGCCGGCTGGCAGCCTGGCGGTCACTCAGCTGATCCTTGTAGTAGAAGTCGCCGGTGGGTAGTTTCAGTGTCGGGATCAGCTCATCCAGTGGCGGGCCGTAACCGGCGGGCAGGGTGGCGGAGACCAGCAGCAGGTGGCGGATTTGCTTTGGCTGGCGCTCGTTCAGATAGCGGGCCGCCCAATAGCTACCGCTGCCATGGCCGAGAAGGACAATGCTGGGGGCCTGCTGCTGCTCGGCCAGGGTGATTGCAGCCTCGATGCGCGCCATCACCCGTTCGGCATGGGCCTTATGACGGGTTTCGGCGTCATTGGCACCATCTGCCAGGAGTTGTTCTGCTTCGCTGGCCTCTTCAGGTGCCGGTGTTTCTTCGTCGGGCTGGGCGGCCCCGTCATCGGGCGTACTGTCGTCGGTCGGGGGCGTTGCCTCGGTCGGCGTGACAGACTCAGCCTCGGTATGACGCAAGGGCGGCGCCTCGCTCTTGGGGTCGGGCAACGTCACGCTCAGGCTGTGCCAGCCATCATCGGGCAGTTTGCGCCTGAGTGGACCTATGACCTGTGGCCAGTCGGCACTTTCGTTGTCGCCCGGCAGGAAAATCACCGCGCCCTTGGCTTCGCCGCTATTGGCGGGCAACCACAGGGCGAGGAAGCTGTCCTCGCCGGCCTGCAGTGTCTGTTGCTCCTTGAGTGCCAGCTGGCGCTGCAACGCCTGGCTGTCCACTTCACTGCGCTCAGGCACTGGAACGCGCTCTGGGCTGGCGGCACTGTCAGCTGGCGGAGCGGTTTCCTGACTCTCTTCGGCCCAGGTCATATTGGTCAGGCAGCAGAGCAGCGAAAACTGCAGCAAGAAGCGAGCAAGGCGGTGCATGGGGACTTCCTCGGTAAACCGGTCACTTGAGCCTAATGCCTGCAGGTGCCTTTGTCAGGCTGATCCTAGTCATAACGACTTAAGGCTGAGTTGCGCTAGCCTCAGCCTTAGCTGATTGTCGGCCCTGATTGGGAGTGGCTCCTGTCGTGTTGCGTATTGTTCTGCTCTTGCTGTGCTGGCCCCTGTTGTCCTGGGCGGATACCCGCGTGTTGCCGCTGCGCCCGGCCTACACGGGCGAGCAGCAGACCTGGCTCAAGGCCCATCCGCAGCTGCGCGTGGGCCTGATCATGCAGGCGCCCTGGGCGCAGTTCGATCGTCGTCAGCAGCTGTTTTCCGGGGCCAGTGTCGAGCTGATGACCCGTCTGCTGCAGGCCATGCAGGTCGAGCCGCAGTGGCTGCGCTTTAGCGATCAGACCGAACTGGAAGCGGCCTTGGCCCGCGGGGAAGTGGACCTGGCCCCGGGGCTGCAACAGACCCCCGCAGGTCTCCGGCGTTGGCGTTATTCCGACCCCTATATGCGCGTGCCGCAGCTGGTGGTAGGGGAGCGTCGGGGCAGCAGCGCGGTGGATCTGGATCGTCTTGGCCGTGATGACAAGGTGGCCGTGCGAGGCCCAGGCCCGACCTTCGAGTACCTGCGCAACACCCATGGCAACCTGCTGTTGCAGACCGTGGCCAGCGAGCGCGAAGCCCTGGATCTGCTGTTGAGTCAGGAGGTCAGCTATGCGGTGGTGGATGAAGCGCGTCTAAGTCTGCTGCTGCGCGAGCCGCAGTTCGCTGGCTTGAGCATCGTCGGTGATATCGGCCTGCCGCAGCTGCTGCGCATTGCCAGCCGGCGAGATGAGCCGCTGTTGGCCGATATCGTGCGTGCCACCCTGCAGGCCATGCCGGCACGGGAACTGGATCGACTGCAGAGTACCTGGTTCCCGCTCAACACCCGGGGCCTCGGTAATCCGCTGGCATTCTGGAAGGGGCTGTCGCTATTGCTATTGCTGGGGTTGGGCGGCACGGCGCTGAGCCTGGCCTACCTGCGTCGCCAGCGCCGCTTTCTGGAGCGTCAGCTGGGCGAGGCGCGTGGCGTGCTCAGTCAGCGCGAGGAGGCCGAGCAGGCCCTGCGTCTCAGTCAGTTTTCCATCGACCACAGCACCGTCGGCATTCTCTGGGTCAACTGGGACAGCCACCTGCGCTATGCCAATCTGGCCGCCGAACGGATGCTCGGTTATGCCCCGGGCGCGTTGGTCGACTTGCCTCTGCAGCGTCTGCAGCCGGGGATGACCATGCAGCGCTGGCTGGATCTGTGGCGCCAGGCCCGTGGCGGCAATGAGGCCCTGCCCGGTTTTGAAGTGGACTGCCTGCGCGCCGATGGCAGCCGTCTGCCGGTGGCCCTGTCCCTGAGCTTTCTGCGCTTTGGCCTGAGCGAGTACCTGGTGGTGTTCGTCACCGATATCACCGAGCGGCGCCGCGCCCAGGCCGCTTTGGAGGAAAGCGAGGCGCGCCTCAAGGGTATTGCCGGCAATGTGCCGGGGCTGGTGTTCCGCCTGGAGCGGGCAGGCGTCGGCCAGCTGGTGGACTTTGCCTATATCAGCGAGGCCAGCCTGGAGCTGGTGGGCTGGCCGGCGGCCGAGCTGCAGCGTCGCGAGCGCGGTATTCGCAGCCTGGTGCATCCGCAGGATCAGGGCAGTTATGAGCGTTCCCAGGCGCTGGCGCTGGACAAGGATCGCGACTGGCACTGGCAGGGGCGCATCCTCACCCGCTCGGGCGAGCTGCGCTGGGCCGATATCAAGGCCACCGCCCGCAGCCTCGGCGAGGGGCGGGTGGTCTGGGACGGCATCGTCTGGGACATTACCGAGAACAAGCAGGTGGAGCTGGAGTTGGCCGACTCCCGCGCCCGCCTGCGCGAGCTGGCCGCGCATCTGGAGAGTGTGCGCGAGGAGGAGAAGGCGCGCATCGCCCGTGAGGTGCATGACGAACTGGGTCAGGTGCTCACCGTGCTCAAGCTGGAAACCGCCATGTGCGAGCTGGCCTTCGCCGGTCAGGTCGAGGGCCTGGACGAGCGCTTGGCCAGCATGAAGAAGCTGATCGCCAACCTGTTCCAGCTGGTGCGTGATGTGGCCACCGCCCTTCGTCCACCGATTCTCGATGCCGGCATCGCCTCGGCCATCGAATGGCAGGTGCGCCGCTTCGAGGCACGCACCCAGATCCCCTGCCTGGTGGAGGTGCCGGATAACCTGCCGCCGCTCAGTGACGCCAAGGCCATCGGTCTGTTCCGCATTCTGCAGGAGGCCCTGACCAATGTGATGCGCCATGCCGGCGCCCACAGCGTGCAGGTGCAACTGCGGCTGGAGGCGAGTGAGCTGTGCCTGCGCATCAGCGATGACGGCAAGGGCTTCGATCCCGCGCAGCGCAAGGCCGGGCAATCCTTCGGTCTGGTCGGCATGCAGGAACGCATCTTTATGCTTGGCGGCCAGTTGCAGATTGACAGCCTGCCGGGCGAGGGGACTACCCTGACGGCGTGCGTGCCCCTGGATACGGAGGAAGTAGCGTGATTCGAGTGGTGGTAGCCGAAGATCACACCATCGTGCGTGAAGGCATCAAGCAGCTGATCGGCATGGCCCGGGATCTGGAGGTGGCCGGCGAGGCGAGCAATGGCGAGCAGCTCTTGGAGACCCTGCGCAAGGTCGAGTGCGACGTGGTGCTGCTGGATATCTCCATGCCCGGGGTCAACGGCCTGGAGGCCATCCCGCGGATTCGCGCTCTGGCCAAACCACCGGCGATTCTGGTGCTGTCCATGCACGACGAGGCGCAGATGGCCGCCCGTGCGCTCAAGGTTGGCGCCGCCGGCTACGCCACCAAGGACAGCGACCCGGCCCTGCTGGTGACGGCTATTCGCAAGGTGGCCGCCGGCGGGCGCTATATCGACCCGGAACTGGCCGACCGCATGGTCTTCGAAGTGGGCCTGACCGACTCACGGCCACCCCACGCCCAGCTGTCCGAGCGCGAGTTCTCGGTGTTCGAGCGCCTGGTGCGCGGTGAAGGGGTCAATGATATCGCCCTGCACCTGGCGGTCAGCAACAAGACCGTGAGCACCCACAAGGCCAGACTGATGCAAAAACTCGGCATCCACTCGGTGGCCGATCTGGTGCGCTATGCCATGGAGCATAAGTTGCTCTGACAGGGGGCGCTGCCTTGTCGGTACCTGAGCCCATGCTGCAAGGATGGCAGTAGGTAGGGTGCGCCATGCGCACCAAGGATTCGCTGCCCAGTAGGGTGCGCATGGC
>JBFHPI010000101.1:0-8786 GCA_041592855.1 Pseudomonas sp. | reverse complement strand
GGTGCCGATGCGGTCACGCAGTGGGTGGACGGCCTGGTATGGCCCGAGGGGCGAGGGTGGGGCCGTGTCGACCTTGAATTCCAGAGGGCTGTCCTGCAGCGCCAGCCAGTAGTAGACCTGGATCTGCGCCTGGGGTGTGTGGCGGTAGCCGCGTTGGCTCAGGCCTTCGCGCAACAGCTGGGCCAGTTGCTGGTAGCGCTCGGCAAAGGGCGGCTCACCCTCAAGACTGTGCTCGGCGGCGATCAGCTCGAAAGTCTGCCGCCTGGGCAATTCATCGCTGGCCGGGCTTAGCACCTGCACCTGCGGCAACTGGCTGCTGCAGGTGGCCAGGGCCAGGCAGAGAAGAAGGACGGCGAACAGGCGCATCATGGCATTCCACAGGGGGTTACGTCCCATGTTGGGCATCGGGCGCTGTGGGTGCAACCGATCAAATGGGCGGGATCACCAGGTCCAGTCTGGGGTAGTCGCCCTCATGGTCGGCCTCGGGTTTTGGCGGCACATGCTGGGTGCCGATCAGTTGATCGCCCTGCATCACTTCCAGGTGAATATCGAAGCCCCACAGGC
Source organism: Pseudomonas sp. (assembly GCA_041592855.1). Taxonomy (GTDB): domain Bacteria; phylum Pseudomonadota; class Gammaproteobacteria; order Pseudomonadales; family Pseudomonadaceae; genus Aquipseudomonas. The sequence continues at coordinate 8,222 of JBFHPI010000101.1, read as the reverse complement.
GGTGCAGGTGCTTGAGCACTTCATCGGTGGAGCTGCCCAGGGGTTTGCGGTCATGTTGTTGATGGCGCAGGGTCAGTGAGCGGTCGCCGCGACGGTCGATGCTCCAGATCTGCACATTGGGCTCGCGGTTGCCCAGGTTGTACTGCGCCGCCAGGGTCTCGCGGATGGTGCGATAGCCCGGCTCGTCGTGAATGGCCGGGACATACAGCTCGTCCTTCTGGTCGTCGTCGAGCACGCTGAAGAGCTTGAAGTCACGGATTACCTTGGGTGACAGGTACTGCAGGATAAAGCTTTCGTCCTTGAAGCTGCGCATGGCGAACTTGAGGGTGGACAGCCAGTCGCTGCCGGCAATGTCGGGGAACCAGTGGCGATCTTCCTCGGTGGGGTGTTCGCAGATGCGGCGGATGTCCTGGTACATGGCGAAGCCCAGGGCGTAGGGGTTGATGCCGCTGTAGTAGGGGCTGTCGAAGGGCGGCTGGTAGACCACGCTGGTGTGCGACTGCAGGAACTCGATCATAAAGCCTTCGGTGACCAGGCCTTCGTCGTACAGGTCGTTCATCAGGGTGTAGTGCCAGAAGGTGGCCCAGCCTTCATTCATCACCTGGGTCTGGCGCTGCGGGTAGAAGTACTGGGCGATCTTGCGCACGATGCGGATCACTTCGCGCTGCCAGGGCTCCAGCAGGGGGGCGTGTTTTTCCAGGAAATACAGGATGTTTTCCTGGGGTTCGGCGGGGAAGCGTTTGCTGTCCTTGTCACCACCCTTGCTGGCACTCTTGGGGATGGTGCGCCAGAGGTCGTTGATCTGCTTTTGCAGGTGTTCTTCACGATCCTTCATGCGCCGCCGCTCTTCCTCGGCGGAGATGGGGTAGGGGCGCTTGTAGCGATCCACGCCGTAGTTCATCAGGGCGTGGCAGGAGTCCAGCAGGTCTTCCACGGCGTCGATGCCGTGGCGTTCCTCGCACTGCATGATGTACTGCTTGGCGAATACCAGATAATCGATGATCGAGCTGGCGTCGGTCCAGGTGCGGAACAGGTAGTTGCCCTTGAAGAAACTGTTATGGCCATAACAGGCATGGGCGATCACCAGGGCCTGCATGCACATGGTGTTTTCTTCCATCAGGTAGGCGATGCAGGGGTCGGAGTTGATCACGATCTCGTAGGCCAGGCCCATCTGCCCGCGCTTGTAGCCCTTCTCGGTGGCCAGAAAGTGCTTGCCGTAGGACCAGTGGTGGTAACCCAGGGGCATACCCACCGAGGCGTAGGCGTCCATCATCTGCTCGGCGGTGATCAGCTCTATCTGGTTGGGGTAGGTGTCCAGGGCATAGCGTTCGGCGATGCGGCCGATCTCGCGGTCGTAGGCGCGGATCAGCTCGAAGGTCCACTCCGAGCCGGTGGACAGCGGCTGGCGCTTTTTCTCGGTTGCGGTCATGGCACGGCCCTCAGGTCGTCATTCGGCGCTGGAACAGTTCACGGAACACCGGGTAGATGTCGCCGGCCGACACAAGCTGCTGTTGGGCAAAGGTGTCGGCAAAGGCCTCCGCCACCTGTTCGTACTCGTACCACAGCGCCTGGTGTTCGCGTGGGGTGATCTCGACGTAGGTGAAATACTGCACGAACGGCATGATCTGTTTGATCAATATATCCCGGCAGATCGGCGAGTCATCATTCCAGTTGTCACCATCCGACGCCTGGGCGGCATAGATGTTCCACTCGTTGAGCGGGTAGCGCTCGGCCATGATCTCCTGCATCAGCTTGAGTGCGCTGGAGACGATGGTGCCGCCGGTCTCCCGGGAGTAGAAGAACTCTTCTTCGTCCACCTCCTTGGCGCTGGTGTGGTGGCGGATAAACACCACCTCGATCTTGTCGTAGTTACGTTTGAGGAACAGGTACAACAGGATAAAGAAGCGCTTGGCGATGTCCTTGGTCGACTGGGTCATGGAACCGGACACGTCCATCAGGCAGAACATCACCGCCTTGGAGCTGGGGTTGGGCTGCTTGGTCAGCAGGTTGTACTTGAGGTCGAAGGTGTCGAGGAAGGGCACTCGATTGATGCGCGCGCGCAGCTTGCTGATTTCCTCTTCCAGGGCCTGGATATCACCGAAGTTGTCCGGCTCTTCCAGCTTGAGGCGCTCCAGCTCGGCCTGGGCCGCTTTCAGCTTGGCTCGGCTGGAACCGGACAGGGCAATGCGCCGGGCATGGGCCGAGCGCAGGGTGCGGACGATATTGATGCGTGACGGGTTACCCTCGTTGCTGATGCCGGCCCGGACGTGCTTGAAGGTGTCGCTGCCGGTGAGGTGGCGCTTGACCAGGTTGGGCAGCTCCAGGTCCTCGAACATAAAGTCGAGAAATTCTTCCTGGGTGATCTGGAAGACGAACTCGTCCATGCCCTCGCCGGAGTTGCTCGCCTTGCCCGAACCCGGGCCGCCGCCCCCGCCTTGCGGGCGGGCGATACGCTCGCCGGCGGTGAACTCCTTGTTGCCCGGGTGTACCGTGGTTTGCCGGCCGCCGCGGCCATGGTGCAGCACCGGCTCGTCGATATCGCGGCCGGGGATGCTGATCTGCTCGCCGTGCTCCATGTCGGTGATGGAGCGGCGGCTCACCGCTTCCTCCACGGCCTTCTTGATATGGTCGCGGTAACGCCGCAAAAAGCGCTGGCGGTTGACCGTGCTCTTGTTCTTGCCGTTCAGGCGTCGGTCGATCACATGGCTCATAACTGCCCTCCGTGCACTGCAGGTCTCAGGCGCAGTGGCTGGCAGGGTGCTGACTGGCACCCTGCTGCGCTTGCGAGCCTGTGACCTCAGGCCGCGTTATTGCGATTTACGCACCCGCAGATACCACTCGGAGAGCAGGCGTACCTGCTTCTCGGTGTAGCCGCGCTCGACCATGCGTTTGACGAAGTCGTTGTGTTTTTGCTGATCCTCTTTCCTGGCCTTGGCGTTGAAGCTGATGACCGGCAAGAGGTCCTCGGTGTTGGAGAACATCTTCTTCTCGATCACCACCCGCAGTTTCTCGTAGCTGAGCCAGCTGGGGTTCTTGCCGTTGTTGTTGGCCCGGGCGCGCAGCACGTAGTTGACAATCTCGTTGCGGAAATACTTGGGGTTGCTGATGCCAGCCGGCTTCTCGATTTTTTCCAGTTCCTCGTTGAGGGCCACGCGGTTGAGGATTTCGCCGGTTTCCGGGTCGCGGTATTCCTGATCCTGAATCCAGAAGTCGGCGTACAGCACATAGCGGTCGAAGATGTTCTGCCCGTACTCGCTGTAGGATTCCAGGTAGGCGGTCTGGATTTCCTTGCCGATAAACTCGATATAGCGCGGCGCCAGGTATTCCTTGATAAAGCGCAGGTAGCGTTCGCGGGTTTCGGCGGGGAATTGCTCCTGTTCGATCTGCTGCTCCAGCACATAGAGCAGGTGCACCGGATTGGCGGCCACTTCGTGTGGATCGAAGTTGAACACCTTGGACAGAATCTTGAAGGCGAAGCGGGTCGACAGGCCGTTCATGCCTTCGTCGACGCCTGCAGTGTCGCGGTATTCCTGGATCGACTTGGCCTTGGGGTCGGTGTCCTTGAGGTTTTCACCGTCGTACACGCGCATCTTCGAGTAAACGTTGGAGTTTTCCGGTTCCTTGAGGCGGCTCAGCACCGAGAACTGGGCGAGCATCTTCAGGGTATCCGGGGCGCAGTGGGCGTTGGCCAGGGAGCTGTTGACCAAGAGCTTGTCGTAGATCTTGATCTCGTCGGATACGCGCAGGCAGTAGGGCACCTTGACGATATAGATACGGTCGATAAAGGCTTCGTTGTTCTTGTTGTTGCGGAAGCTGTGCCACTCCGATTCGTTGGAGTGAGCCAGGAGGATGCCGCTGTAGGGAATCGCGCCCAGACCCTCGGTGCTGTTGTAGTTGCCCTCCTGGGTGGCGGTCAGCAGCGGGTGCAGCACCTTGATCGGCGCCTTGAACATCTCGACGAATTCCATCAGGCCCTGGTTGGCCCGGCACAGGGCGCCGGAGTAGCTGTAGGCGTCGGCGTCGTTCTGCGGGTATTCCTCCAGCTTGCGGATATCCACCTTGCCGACCAGGGCGGAGATGTCCTGGTTGTTCTCGTCACCCGGCTCGGTCTTGGCCACGGCAATCTGGTTGAGGATCGAGGGGTACAGCTTGACCACGCGGAACTGGCTGATATCGCCGCCGAACTCCTGCAGGCGCTTGGTCGCCCAGGGCGACATGATGGAGTTGAGGTAGCGCCGCGGGATGCCGTATTCCTCTTCGAGGATGGCACCGTCCTCGGCATCGCTGAACAGCCCCAGGGGCGACTCGAAGACCGGCGAACCCTTGATGGCATAGAAGGGCACCTTCTCCATCAAATGCTTGAGCTTCTCTGCAAGGGAGGATTTGCCACCGCCCACCGGGCCCAACAGGTAGAGAATCTGCTTCTTCTCTTCCAGGCCCTGGGCGGCATGGCGGAAGTAGGAGACGATCTGGTCGATGCACTCTTCCATGCCGTGGAAGTCAGCAAAGGCCGGGTAGCGGCGGATCACCTTGTTGGAAAAGATGCGTGACAGACGTGGGTCGGTGGAGGTGTCGAGCAGCTCAGGTTCGCCGATGGCCATCAGCAGGCGCTCGGCTGCCGAGGCGTAGGCACTGCGATCCTGCTTGCACAGTTCGAGGTACTCCTGGAGGGTCAGTTCCTCCTGCCGAGTCGCTTCGAAACGTTGTTGGAAGTGGCTGAATATGCTCATGACTTCACCTCGCTCGATGCTGTGAGCCGGGGCGGGATCGGTCGGGCGCTGGTCGTTCCGGCGGGAGTCGCCGGGATGGATCCCCCAGTACACCTAAAAGTCTTACCGATGGCCCGGATGCCGGTGGCCGGCTCTACCTTATTTGGGTTGGCCTGAGCTAAGAATAGTTCGGAATCGGCGAGGTCAAGGGGCAGCGAAGGATAACAGGATATTACCGCTGGTCGGGAATGCCCGGCAGGCCGCAGCGGGCGCGGCCTGGGGCGGGGAAAAATTTATTCTTCCGGGCCTTGCGCGGTGTCGTTCGGGTAGGTGGCGCGCCACAGTTCGAAACCGCCATCGAGGCTGTATACCTCGCTGAAACCCTGGCCTACCAGATAGGCGGCGGCCCTCTGGCTGGAATTGCCGTGGTAGCAGGCGACGATCAGCGGGGCATCCAGATCGGCGTTGCGGATAAAGTCCGCCAGGGAATGATTGTCCAGGTGCTGCGAGCCGCTGATATGACCCAGGGCAAAGCTCTGCGGGTCGCGGATATCCACCACCACCGCGCCTTGCTGGCGCAGGGCCTGGGCCTGCTCGGGGGGGATGCGTTTGAATTCGCTCATGAGGGCTCCTTACAGTCGCAGCTATGTCGTTCTTCGCTGTCGATGTTGATCAGGGTCATGCGGGCGCCCCACACGCAACCGGTGTCCAGGGCGATGACATTGGGTTCCTGGCACTGGCCTTCCAGGGCCGCCCAGTGACCGAAGATGATCCGCTGCTCGCGGGTCTTGCGCTGCTTGTGGCTGAACCAGGGCGCATAGCCGGGTGGGGCGCTGTCCAGGCCCTCCTTGCTCTTCAGGTCCAGGGTGCCGTCGGCCTTGCAGAAGCGCATGCGGGTGAAGTAATTGGTGATCACCCGCAGGCGGGTGACGCCGTGCAAATCCTTGTCCCACCTGGCCGGTTCGTTGCCGTACATGCCGTCGAGAAACAGCGGCAGGCGGGCATCGTCGCGCAATGCTTCCTCCACTTCGGCGGCGCGCCTCAGGGCTTTGTCCATGCTCCACTGCGGCGGGATACCGGCGTGTACCAGGGCGGTGTTGCGGGTTTCATCGTAATGCAGGAGCTTCTGCTGGCGCAGCCAGTCGAGCAGGTCGGCGGCATCCGGGGCATCGATAATTTCGCGCAGGGTGTCGCCCTTTTTCAGGCGCTCGATATTGTGCGCCACGGCCAGCAGGTGCAGGTCATGGTTACCCAGCACACAGGTCAATGCGTGGCGGATCGAATAGAGAAAACGCAGGGTCTCCAGTGACTGGGGGCCGCGGTTGACCAAGTCGCCGACCAGCCACAGCTGATCCCTGGCCGGATCGAAGGCCACCCGCTCAAGCAGGCACTGCAAAGGCTTCAGGCAACCTTGCAGATCGCCGACTGCATACACCGCCATCAGTGCAGGGAGCCCGGAACAGCCAGGCGGAAGGGCGCGATCAGGGCGTCGAAGCGCTTGCCGTCTTCGGCCAGCATCTGGTAGCTGCCCTGCATGGTGCCGACCCGGGTGCCCATTACCGTGCCGCTGCTGTAGGTGTGGCTCTTGCCGGGTTCGATCAGGGGTTGCTGGCCGACCACCCCGGCGCCGAGCACTTCCTGTACGCCACCGTCGCCGTTGGTGATGATCCAGTGCCGCGACAGCAGCTTGGCCGGCAGCTGGCCGTTATTGATCACGGTGACCGTGTAGGCGAAGGCGAAACGGTTCTGCTCCGGCTGCGACTGCTCCGGCAGATAGCGGGTGACGACACTGACATCGATCTGGTAACGGGGATCACTCATAAGGACTGGCTCGCTCGGCTGCTGCTTATTTTAGTCGGCATTGCCGGGCTGCACGGCCAGCTGATCGGCCAGACGCACGAAGGCGGCCAGGTCCAGCTGCTCGGGACGCAGGCTGCCATCCACCGCTGCGGCTTCGATGGCGCTGGCCGGCAACAGGGCCTTGAGGGTATTGCGCAGGGTCTTGCGCCGTTGGTTGAAGGCTTCACGCACCACCCGCTCCAGCAGGCGATGATCCTTGGCCGGGTGCGGCAGCACCTCGTGGGGCACCAGGCGCACAATGGCCGAATCGACCTTGGGTGGCGGGTTGAAGGCACCGGGGCCGACGTTGAACAGGTGCTCGACCCGGCAGTGGTACTGCACCATGATCGACAGGCGGCCCCAGTCGCCACCGCCGGGCGTGGCGGCCAGGCGTTCGACCACTTCCTTCTGCAGCATAAAGTGCATGTCGCGGATCAGCCCAGCGTTATCCAGCAGATGGAAGATCAGCGGCGTGGAGATGTTGTAGGGCAGGTTGCCCACCACCCGCAGGCTGTGGGGTTCGGCCTGCAACTGGCTGAAGTCGAATTTCAGGGCATCGCCCTGGTTCAGCTTGAAGCGCGGGTTGTCGCCGAACTGGCTCTGCAGGATCGGGATCAGGTCGCGGTCCAGTTCGATCACGTCGAGCTGCGCGCCGCTGCCCAGCAGGCCTTCGGTCAGGGCACCCTGACCCGGGCCGATTTCCAGCATGCGCTCGCCTTCTTTGGCGCGGATGGCGCGCAGGATGCGGTCGATCACCCCGGCGTCGTGCAGGAAGTTCTGGCCAAAGCGCTTGCGCGCGCGGTGTTGGTAGTCGGACATCGGGGGTAGCTCCAAGCTTCAAGCCGCAAGCTTAAAGCGCAAACAAAGAGCGGCAGTTTAACAGCATTGGCGAAGCAAGCCGTAGCGCCGCCCATGTATGGGCCAGGTTCAGGCGCGGCTGGCCGCCATCTGGTAGGCGGTTTCCAGGGCCACCTGCAGGCTGCCACCGTCAATTTTGCCGCTGCCAGCCAGGTCCAGGGCGGTGCCGTGGTCCACCGAGGTGCGGATGATCGGCAGGCCCAGGGTGACATTCACTGCCGCCCCGAAGCCCTTGTACTTGAGCACCGGCAGGCCCTGATCGTGGTACATGGCCAGTACCGCATCGCAGTGTTCCAGGTGTTTGGGGGTGAACAGGGTGTCGGCTGGCAGCGGGCCGATCAGCTGCATGCCCTCCTGGCGCAGCAGCTCCAGGGCCGGTTCGATAATCTCGATTTCCTCGCGGCCCAGGTGCCCCCCCTCGCCGGCATGGGGGTTGAGGCCGCAGACCAGGATGCGCGGCTGCTTGATGCCGAACTTGTTTTGCAGGTCGGCATGCAGAATCCGGGTGACTCGCATAAGGCGTTCGCCGGTAATGGCATCGGCCACCTGGCGCAGCGGCAGGTGGGTGGTGACCAGGGCCACGCGCAGCCCGTGGGTGGCGAGCATCATCACCACCTCTTCGGTGGCGGTGAGTTCGGCGAGAAACTCGGTATGGCCGGAGAAGGCGATACCGGCCTCGTTGATCACGCCCTTATGCACCGGGGCGGTGATCATTCCGGCGAAGGTTCCGTCCAGGCAGCCCAGGCCGGCGCGGGTCAGGGTCTGCAGCACATAGCCGGCATTGGCCGGGTTGAGCTGGCCGGGCGCTGCTGGCGC
>JBFHPI010000100.1:0-8797 GCA_041592855.1 Pseudomonas sp. | reverse complement strand
TTATTGGCTTTCAAGAAACCTGCATACTTCTGAAGACTCATGCATTCGGTACGCGCAGGTTCAGCTTCAGGCTGGTATGAGAGCCAGAGGATCTGGCGCGTTTGGCCCAGCATTAAACTATTTTCAACGGGGGCTATCCAGGCTACCGGCTAACGGATGGAAGAGTGAGCCCCGCTTGACCTTGCAACTACATACTCAGTTCGCCGAGATGGCTTACATGAGCGGCGATTATTCAGCCATGGAAAACACCATCGGGGTCATTCTGGCGTCGACAGGTAATCTGCTTGATCAGTTGCCAGTGTTTGAAATTCGTATTCTGGCACTCATCGCCCAAAATAACGCTGCGGGTGCATTAAAGGAGGGCTTGGGGGCTTTAAAGAAACTGAATATTCAGCTGCCAGAAGCCCCCCAGATGGCCGATGTTGAACAACGACTCGGTGAGATCACGACGCTGCTGGGATCGTTGAGTCCCGAACAACTCACCGAGCTGCCGGTGATGTCTGATCCATTACAACTGTGTGCCCTGCGGATACTCAATCGAATTCTTTCGGCCAGCTATCAGTGCTCACCGCTACACTTCCCCATCATCGTCTTTACCATGCTCCGGCTATCCTACCAGTATGGCAACGCCCAGAACTCACCCTTTGCCTACGCATGCTTTGGACTGGTTCAGTGCGGCATTGTGGGTAACTATGAGGCGGGCTATAAATTTGGGCAACTTGCCCTGAAGCTGGTCGACAAGCTGGGATCGGAAGAATGCCGGGCCAAGACCAGGTATTGTGTTTGCACCTTTGTACAACACTGGAAGGAGCCCCTCGAAAACACACTGCAGCCCTTGCAGGACACTTATCAAATCGCAAGGACCACCGGCGACTTCGAATATGCCGCCTGGGCAGGCATGATGGTCAATGTGCATGGTTACTTTGCTGGACAACCGCTCCCTGATATCGAGAGCGCGTCCCGGGAATACTGGGAGGTTATCAATCGCCTGGGTCAGAAAACCGCCCACCACCATTTTTCCATTTTTCTGCAGGCCATTGCTAACCTGCAGGATCCCACCGCCAGGCCCGGGCTTTTGCAAGGCGCTTATTACCAGCAGGAAGAGTCGATTCCGAAACTAATAGCCGCCAACGATGTCACCGGCCTGTTTATCGTGCACTTCAACCGCATGATTCTGTTCTATATGTTGCAGGACCATAACGATGCCGAACGGGAGGCAGCAGCAGCGCAGCAGCTTCTTCATGGCATTGTATCGTCTGCCTATGTGCCCGTATTCCACTTCTATTCTGCATTGATCCATCTGGCTCAGGGAAAGCAGACGGAAACGGTTAAAGAGGCGCTGGAAAAATTACAGTTCTGGAGGACCCAAGCGCCCATCAACAACGAACACAAGGTCGATCTGTTGCTGGCAGAACAGGCGCGAGTGGAGGGGAATCGCTCATTTGAAACCCTGCGGCGATATCAAACTGCAATCGCTAAAGCCCGTGATCGGGGGGTTCTGCAGGACGAAGCACTGGGTAACGAGCTACTGGCAAGATTTCTGGAGGAGGAAAACCAGAGCGAACTGGTTGGGCTGTATATCGCCAGAGCCTACCACCTGTACCAGCTTTGGGGAGCCGCCGCCAAGGTGGCACAACTCAGGTCCCGATATTCGAATAGCGCCCTGGGTAATTTCACAGCAACCGAGCCGGACTCCCGGGCGCTGTCGCTCTCCATGAGCATCAATGACAGCCTGGACTCATTGGACCTTTTGTCAGTCATCAAGGCTTCCCAGGCGATATCCGGCGAGATTCAGCTGGACAGTGTGTTGAAAAAGTTGATGATCGCGTTAGTGGAAACCGCAGGTGCGCAGACCGGTTACCTGCTGCTGTCGAAAAGTGGTACTTCGGAGTTGAACCGCGAATGGACCATCGAAGCCAGGCTCGGACTGGATGAAGAAGTTGCCGTCATGCTTGCGCAACCGGTTAACCTCACCGCCGATACAACCCTACCCATACAGCTGCTGCAATTTGTCGCACGAAGCCGGGAGCCCATTATTCTCAATGACGCGTCACAGTCGTCCCAGTTCAGTAACGAACACTATCTGCAACATCACCAACCGGCGTCCGTGCTGTGCGCTCCCATCATCGGACGGGGTAAAGTTATTGGCATCATCTATCTCGAAAACAATATTTCCAGCAATGCTTTCAGCACAAAACACCTTGAAACCATCCAGTTGCTGGCGTCACAGACTGCCATATCCATTGAAAACACATCACTGTATGCCAGCCTAGAGGAACGGGTAGAGGAGCGTACCAGGCATCTGAATGAAGCGAACCGCCAACTGACGATGCTGGCGACTACCGATTCCCTGACCAGTGCACTCAACCGCCGCCATTTCCTCGAACTTGCCTCTAAGGAACTATTGCGCGCCAAACGCTATGAAAGGCCTCTGGTAGTGATGATGCTGGATATTGATTTGTTCAAGTCAGTGAACGATACCTACGGCCATAAAGTAGGAGACGACGTCATTGTAGCCGTCGCTTCTGCTTGCAGGGAGATCCTGCGGGAGCAGGATATTTTTGGCCGCTTTGGTGGTGAAGAGTTTGCCATTCTGGTACCTGAGACAACGCAGGAAGACGGCTTTCGACTCGCTGAAAGAATTCGCAGCCAAATCGAAAGTATCACCTTCCCTTCATTCCCTGATGGGCTCAACATTACCTTGAGCATCGGCCTGAGTGGCCCGATGCAACCCACCACCACTATTGATCAGTTGCTGCACCAGGCCGATACGGGACTTTACAAAGCCAAAGCGAAGGGGCGAAACCGGGTTGAGCGTGGTTAAGTTCGCTTGCCTGGTTGCTGCTGATGCATTTTTGACCCATATGCCAGAATTTTCTTAACCAGCTTCGAACACCGCACTCGTTGGGCATTTCGCGCTTCAGCCCGATGGGCTGGGTCAGCCTGTGAATCGCCCCAACTGTTGCAGACAATCTATGACCGCTATTGGCCGATTCTGTTGAAAAAGTAGCGACCTCCCCATGCCGTTGGCAAAATTGCTCTGTCAGCGAGCGTGGGGGCGAACAGCATGATGGGACAGTTACCGGGAGGACAGCAGCGCCTGTTCTACTCGTTCAATCTGGAAGATCACGTCCCGGGCCAACACCTCCTGCGCAGCATCGACCAGTGCCTGGATCTTAGTGATCTGCGTGCCTACCTGGCGGATTTCTATAGCCCCATCGGGCGTCCCTCGATTGACCCGGAGTTGATGGTGCGCATGCTGGTCGTCGGCTACTGCTATGGCATTCGTTCCGAGCGGCGATTGTGCGAAGAAGTGCACCTGAACCTGGCCTATCGCTGGTTCTGCCGGCTGGGCCTGGAAGACGAAGTCCCCAATCACTCGACCTTCTCGAAGAATCGCCATGGCCGTTTTCGTGACAGCGATCTATTCCGCTGGTTATTCAATGAGGTGCTGCGGCGCTGCATGGCAGCCGGCCTAGTCAAGGGTGAAGGTTTCGCTGTCGACGCCAGCATCATCAAGGCGGATGCCAGCCGGCAACGTGGGGTGGCTGGAGATGAAGTCGATTGGCGCGATCCAACACTCAGCAGCCGCGCCGTGCGCGAGTACCTCGAAGCCCTTGATGAAGAGGCGCTGGGTGAAGCTCTTCCCAAGAAAATTTCGCTCACCGATCCTCAGTCCCGTTGGACAGCGGCGCCAGGCGGCCCGGCCTTTTTTGCCTACGCCACGAATTACCTGATCGACACTGAGCACGGTGTGATCATGGACGTGGAAGCTACCCCGGCGCACCGTACCGCTGAAGTCGATTCGACCAAGACGATGGTCGAGCGTGTCGAAGCGCAGTTCGACCTCACACCGGAACGCCTTATCGGCGATACCGCCTATGGCACTGCCCCGATGCTGGCCTGGATGGTCGAAGAAAAGGACATCGAGCCGCATGTGCCGGTGTGGGACAAGACTGAGCGCAAGGACGACAGCCTCTCCAGTAACGACTTCCACTGGAACCAGGAGGCGAATGAATACCGCTGCCCAGCCGGCAAACCACTACGCAGTGAATGGCGCGCCTTCACCCAGAAAAGATCGCGGGTGACCAAGGCCAACACCATCATCTACCGCTCCAGCCAAACCGACTGCGCCACCTGTCCTTTGAAAGCGAAATGCTGCCCCAACACGCCGAATCGGAAAATCGCCCGCAGCATCCATGAGGCTGCCCGCGATGTGGCCAGGCGCATCGCCAAGGCACCGGAATACCTCGTCTCTCGTTGCGAACGGTAGAAGGTGGAGATGCTGTTCGCCCACCTCAAACGGATCATGAAACTCGACCGTTTACGACTGCGTGGCCTGACAGGTGCCACTGACGAATTCACTTTGGCGGCGACGGTGCAGAACCTGCGACGCATGGCCAAGCTTTTGCCTCAAGGGCCACCGCTCACGGGATAGGTACGCCTGCTGCGGGCAGAAACCCTCAAATTAACCCTCAAACCTGAGCAAGGACGCTCAGTGAAACGCCGAAAGGCAACTTGAAGTGGCTTGCAGCCACTTCGGCAGCAGGCACACCTGATCTGCTGGCTGCCGTCGAAACCTACTTTTTCAACAGAATCGGCCGATTTCTACCATTCGCCCTCGGCAGCGTCTGATCAAAAAACCTGAACCAACCGAAAATCCGATGGGTATCGTTTAACTAAGCCCATCCTGCGCTGTAACTGGCGGTGTCAGAGCCCTCAGACAGAGCTAAGAAAGCCGCTCACGTGAGCGGCTTTGCGTTTGCGCTACCAGCTGCATGCCAACGGCGGGGTACGCGGCGGGATCTGGCGTTTTGAGCCGGTTGCTTCAAAGGCCGCTCCCAGGCTGAGCAGGTTATTGTCGTCGTAGGCGCGGCCGGCGAAGGTCAGGCCGGCGGGCATGCCGATATCGGCCATGACGCCCATGGGCACGGTGACAGTCGGTACGCCCAGGTGGCGGATGGCCAGGTTGCCGTTGGCCACCCAGACGCCGTTGCTCCAGGCGATATCGGCCGATTGCGGATTGATATCGGCATCCGCCGGGCCCACGTCAGCCACGGTGGGGAACAGCACGGCGTCCAGTTTCAGGCCATCCATCCAGTCTTCCAGGTCCAGTTTGCGGGTCTTTTCCAGGCCGCGCAGGCCGTCGGGCAGGGTTTCGATCTGCTCCCAGCTCTTCAGGCCGCGCTTGGCCATATTGACGTATTCGTCCATGCCGGCGGCCAGGTCGCCTTCGCGGTTTGGCAGGGTGCCGGGGTCGTGGGGGAAGATCTGTGGGCCGTCGACATCCGCCAGGCGGTTGAGCTTGGGGTCGCCATTGGCCTGCAGGAAGTCATCAAAGGCCCAGCCGGAGAGCGCCCACAGTTCGTCATGCAAGAACTCGGGGGTGACGATGCCGCGGTTGAACACGGTCGGGGCGCCGGGGCGGTCACCTTCGCAGTTGGACACCAGGGGGAAATCCACCTCGATCACTTCGGCGCCGGCCGCTTCCAGGGCCTGGCGCGCGGCTTCCCACAGCGCGATCACGCTGGCGCGGGTGTGGATGCGCTGGCCGGTGGGGCCGCCAATGCCGGGGTTCTCGCTGCTGCCGGCCAGTTCATCCTTGTTGATAAACATGCGCGGCACGCCCAGGCGCTTGCCCTTGAGCGAGTCGGCACCGGCGGCCAGCTCCAGGTAGGACGCCGGGCGTACCTCGGAAGGCTTGGGGATCGGCACCCAGGGCTGCAGGCGCCACAGATCGCCGCGGGTGTCGGCGTCATCGGCCACCACCACGTCGAGCACCTCCAGCAGATCCGCCATGGTGCGGGCGTAAGGCACCACCACGTCCATGGTCGGGGTCAGCGGCCAGTTGCCACGAACCGAGATCACCCCGCGCGACGGGGTGTAGGCGCACAGGCCGTTGTTGGCGGCAGGGCCGCGGCCGCTGGACCAGGTTTCCTCGGCCAGGCCGAAGGCGGCAAAGCTGGCGGCGGTGGCGGTGCCGGCGCCATTGGAGGAGCCGGAGGCGAAGGGGGCGGTCAGGTACTTCGCGTTGTACGGGCTTTCGGCGCGGCCATAGACGCCGCGCTGCATGCCGCCGTTGGCCATGGGCGGCATATTGGTCTTGCCCAGGCAGATGGCGCCGGCGGCGCGCAGGCGCTCGACGGTAAAGGCATCGCGCTGGGCCACCAGGTCCTTGAAGGCCGGGCTGCCGGAGGCGGCGGTCAGGCCCTTGACCAGATAGCTGTCTTTGGCGGTGTAGGGGATGCCGTCCAGCGGGCCGAGGGTCTCACCACGGGCTCGGCGGGCGTCGGAGGCCTCGGCTTCCTTGAGCGCGTCGGGGTTGCGCACCACCACGGCGTTGAGGTGGGTGGGGGTGTCGGGACCGTCGTAGGCATCGATGCGGGCGAAGTAGGCCTGGACCAGCTCGACGGCGGTGGTACGGCCCGACTCCAGCGCGGCGCGCAGTTCGGCGATGGAAACTTCGGTAACTTCGATCATGGTGCCAACTCCTGCTACAGGTGATGCGGGGCTGCGTTCAGGCGATTGCCTGAGCTTTAAGTCGATATTTATCGATAAAATATACCTGCATGCGCATCGGTGAAAAGCATTTTTTAAATTTAAGCGGATTAATATCAGTTTATATGCCTGTTTGCTGGGGGCAGGGCGCTTGGTCGGCGAGGGTGATCATCCGCCCGGGCCGCCATGCCTGGCCTCTATATGCAGGGGCAAGGGTGTCGATCACTTAGCTTAGTCGCTGTGCTAAGGCCCTGGGGCCTGGGGCGGGGGATTTGGGCGGGTTGTCGGTGCGCGCAGCGCACCCTACAGAGAGGCGGATATCGCCGCGCGCAGTCCGGTAGTCAAGGCGGTCGGGCTAGCAGGCCGTTGAAAAACGTAGGCGAGGCAGGCAAGACAAGGCGAAACGGCCGCTACGTAGCGAAGCGGAGTAACAGCCGCAAGCTGGCCCGCAGGGCGAACGCAGTGAGTCAAAAGCGGAGTGTACGAGTTGTACATGAGCATTTGATTCGCTTCGCTCACCCCTCCGGGGTCGTGCTAAAGCACGCTCAGCCTTCGGCTGTGAGGTCGTTTTTAACGCAGGATTGCCAACGCAGGTAGTTTTTCAATGGCCTGCTAGGTGAGGGGCTCGTTGCTGACGCCATGAGGCACATGGCCGGTGGGGACGACCTTGCTGGCTTTTTCGCAGTGGCCGGTCTGGTCGTCGAAGAACACATCGGCGCCAAAGGTGTCCAGAATGGCGGCTTTTTCCAGGCCACCGAGGAAGAAGGACTCATCCAGGCGGATATTCCATTCGCGCAGGGTACGGATCACCCGTTCATGGGCCGGGGCCGAGCGGGCGGTGACCAGGGCGGTGCGAATCGGACACTGCTCCTCGGGGAACTCCTGCTGCAGGCGGTGCAGGGCGGCAAGGAAGGGCTTGAATGGACCGCCGCCGAGCAGCTCGCGCGCCGACTCGCGCTCGTGGCTCTGGAAGGCTTCCAGACCGGCCTGCTGGTAGACCCGCTCGGATTCGTCGGAGAACAGCACGGCATCGCCGTCGAAGGCGATGCGCAGCTCGTTGCTGGCGGCGCGGCGGGCGCCGCCGGAGAGGATGGTGGCCGCGCCAAAGCCCGAGCGCAGGGCACTGCGCACGTCTTCGGCGTGGGTGGAGAGAAACAGGTGGCTGCCGAAGGCGGCCAGGTAGGGGTCGGGGCTGCGCCCGCCGACAAAGGCGGCGCGGGAGATGGTCAGACCGTAGTGCTGGATCGAGTTGAAGGCGCGCAGGCCGGTGTCGGCGCTGTTGCGCGACACCAGAATTACCTCCACCCGCTGCTGCTGCAGGGTCTGATTCAGGGCCAGGAGCTTTTCCACCAGGGGGAAGGCGTCGCCGGGGGCGAGAATCTCGTCCTCGTGTTCGATCTGGTACTGGCGATAGGCCTCGACGCCCTGGCTTTCGTAGATTTTGTGGCTTTCGCTCAGGTCGAACAGCGCCCGGGAGGAAATCGCCAGCACCAGTTTGTCGCCTAATCCCTTGCTCATGCGGGGCTCCTATCGCGGCCGTTGTTCGAGAAAGCGTAGCGCCTGGTAGAGCATCTGGGTGCGCGGCATGGCGCAGCCGGCCTTGGCCGCAGCGGCCAGGGGCGCGGCGTAGATGGCATGCAGCTCCATGGGCCGGCCCAGGGTGAAGTCGTGGTACATGCTCGGCAGGTAGTCGGGCATGCGCTCGGTGGCGGCCAGCAGCTTGCCGGCAAAGCCCGGCGGCAGACTGTGGCCGCAGGCCGTGGCGGCGTCCACCACCTCCTGCATGATGGCTTCGATCAGGGCGCGGCTGTCGGCATTGCGCATCAGATCAGTGGTGTGGCTATCCAGCAGCACGGACAGGCCGTTGTAGGGCACGTTCCACACCAGCTTCTGCCAGCGCGCCTGTTCCAGTTCGGCCATGGCGGTGGAGTCCAGGCCAGCCTGCCTGAACAGGGCGACGCCGGTTTCCAGCAGGCCCTGGCGCTCGTCGGCCGAGATCGCGGGGCCGGAGTGATAGCCCAGGTTGATGGCGCCCAGGGACTGGTGCTCGATCACCCCGGGGGCGCTGCGGTGCACGCAGATATAGCAGAGGCCGCCGAGCAGGTGCAGGTGATCCGGCAGCAGGGGACGCAGTTCCTCTTCCACCGCCAGGCCATTCTGCAGCAGCACGACCTTGGCCTCGGGGGCGGCGGCCTGGACCAGCAGCGGCGCCAGCTCGACGTTGCTGGTGGTCTTGGCGCCCACCAGCAGCCAGTCGCAGGGCGGCATCTCGGCGGCGCTGCGGTAGGCCTGTACCGGT
>JBFHPI010000099.1:0-8870 GCA_041592855.1 Pseudomonas sp. | reverse complement strand
GGTGGCGCAAGCCCTGGGCAGGGCATCGAGCATGGGCAGACCGGCTTCCAGCAGCAACCCCAGGGTGGCAAAAAAATCCCGCAGGTTGCTGCGCAGATAGAAATCGCCCAACAGCGGCAACCGTCCCAGCACGGCACTCAGTAACGCCCCCTGACCTGTAGGGTTACGTTCGTTGCGCTGCCATAGCCAGCGCCCCAGGCCATAGCTCAAGGCCAGCACGATCAACGGCTGCAGGCAGTGCCAGAGATACCCCCCAGGCGTCAGCTGGCCGCCCACCAGGGCAGGCAGGGGCTGGATAAATAAGGCCAGCAAGAGCACCGCCAGGGGCATCATCAACCGCGATTTGAGTGCAGCACGCTGCCTGGCCTGCTGCTCGTAACGCTGGGCCAGGCGTTGTAACAAGGTGGCCAGGCAGCCACTGGCCTGGGCCGCGCGGATCAGGCTGGCATCCAGCGGACTCAAGAGGCCGCAGAGCTGTCCGGTACTGGCCAGCTCGCGCCCCTGCTCCAGCTGCCGCCGCCAATGCGCCACAGCCGGCGTCAGCGCGGTCGGGAGCTGCAGTGTGGCCATGGCCTGCGACAATGGCAGGCCGGCTCGCTCCATGGTCGCCAGCTGACTGAACAACTGGGCACGGCTGGCGGCACTGGGGTTGGCTGCTGAGAAATGGGGCATGCTAGGTTCTGTACGGAAAGTGCCTGCGCTCGGTGATACTTCGTTAAAAACAGGTTCGGAATGCTCATTTACAGCTCGTCATTTCCGCTTCCTCACCTGTTTTTGCCTCGCCTGACCTGCGCTCGACGAGTTTTCGTACAAAACCTAAGACCCGGACAAGGCGGAACAGACTGACACAGTTGAGCTCAAGGCGACATTGGCGGCAACGCTGCCTCGGCAAACCAGCGGCGAAAAATCACCTCGAAGCTGCCATCCTCGCGCATGCCCAGCAGCGCCTGCTGCCAGCGCCATACCCGCGCGGGGTCGGTGTGCGGGGAGAAGGCAATGTAGTAGCTCGATTGCATAAAGGGCAGATGCGCCTGCACCGCGTCGGAGTCGAGCCCGGCGGCGCTCAATTCGTCGGCCAGGGTCAGGTCCTCGGTGGCGATCAGCTGCACCCGGCCATGCTTGAGCATGGTCACCATCTGCCTCGGCCCACTGACGCCATAGAGATTATCCAACCCCATGGCCTTAAGGGTTTCGAAGCTGTACCACTGCTTGGGCACGGCCAGCGGGCCACTGGCCGCCACCTGAGCCAGGCTGTTGAAGCGCAGCCCGCGGGACTTCAGGGAGTAGAAACTTGTTGTGCCCTGCAGGATCGGCCCCACCCACTGAAAACGCGTCTCGCGCTCGGCCGTACGCACCGTCGCGAAAAGTGCGGTGTCTGCCTGCTGCTGGGCCAGATGATAGGCACGGGTCCAGGGCAGCAACTGAATACTGGCCTTGTCCCCGGTGCGCGCGATCAGGGCACGCACCACCTCCACGGCAAAGCCATCGAGCTCGCCGTCGCGACTAAAGCTGGTGGGTGGCGCCTCCTCGGTCAGCAGCTGTAACTCGGCCGCATGCACACCCCCCACACTCAACAGCAATATCAGACCAAGCCAATAACCACGCAGCATGATGACCCTCCACTGCGCCAAGCCTAGCAGGCCTGCGCGCAGCCGCCCGGCGTGTCGATGATTTCCGCCAGGTCGGCCTCGTCCGCCTGGGGAAACCAGTGACGGTGTATGCGTGCCAGCTCACCGCTGTCGCGCACGGCCTCCAAGGCCTGCTGCCAGCGGCGCACCAGCGTCGGATCGGTACCCAGGGAAAAGGCGATATAGGTCTTGTGATCCATCAGGGTGAAGTGCAGCTGCAACTGTTCGCGGCGCATTCCTTGAGTGGCCAGCAAGGCATCCAGGGTCAGGCTGTTGGCCAAGAGCAAGGCAACCCGGCGGTGCTTGAACATGCGCATCATGTGTTCCGGCGTCGGCACCGCGTAAAGGGTCTTGAGTCCACGCTCGCTGAGCAGCTCATGGGAGTACCACTGCTTGGGTACCGCGAGGGTGCCCAGGCGCTCCACATCCGCCAGGTTGCGCACCTGCAGGCCATCCTCCTTGCGGCTGTAAAAGCTGGTATGACCGGCGGCGATGGGACCAACCCATTGAAACTTGGCCTCGCGCAAAGGCGTGCGCACCGTGGGGAAGACCCCGACATTGGCCTCCCGATGGGCCTGCTGATAGGCGCGGGTCCAGGGCACCAGTTCGAGGCTGGCGGCCTGCTCGGTGGCCCGCAGCAGCGTCCGCACCACCTCCACCGCCATCCCATCGAGTTCACCATCGTTGATATAACTGAGCGGGCGATAATCCTCGGTATACAGGCGCAGCTCCGCCGCGTTGAGCAGCGTGAAGCTCCAGAGGCAGGCGAGGGCGGTGAGGGCTAGCCGGATGTTCATGACCTGATCCTGTCATCAGTAGATGAGCGCACGCCTGCAGGCGCCCCTCAGCGGTTTCGGGGCTCGGCCCCCAGCGCCTCGAACAGATTGAGCATAGTGGTGCGGGTGACCAGCTGCGCCGGCAACAGACTGCGCTGCGGCAGCCCGCGAGTGCCGGCACGCAGCGCCTGGTAGGCCTGGCGCACAGACTGCTCGCCGATCACCTGCGGCTGCTGCACCAGCAGGGCATGCAGGTCGCCCAGCCGCAGCGCCTCCAGCAGCACCTCATCGCCATCAAAGCCGATATGCACCCGCTGCCCGGCCTGCTGCAGCCGGCGCAAGGCCGCCAGGGCGGCCCGGGTGCTGGTGTTATTAGGCGTGAACAAGCCGTCCAGCTGCTCCAGATGATCCGCCAGGGCCTCCGCCACCCGCTGGCTGTCAGCCCCCACATAGCGGTCAACCACCACCTCCAGACCACCGGCCTCGGCCCCCTGGCGAAAGCCACGCTCACGCTCGCCGGTGGAGTGCAACCCCTGATGCAGGCGCAGCAGGGCGACCCGGCCCCGTCCTTGCAGCAGCCGGGCCATATGTTCGCCGGCCAGGAAACCGGCGGCCAAATTGTCCGTGGCCACCAGGCCCAGCGGTGCAGGCTCACGCAGATCCCGGTCCATGTACAGGGTGGGGATGCCGGCGCCCTGCAACTGCCTGACCCGCGGAGCGATGCTCTCACCCGCCGGGGCAATGACCAGAGCCCGGCAACCGAGCCCCTGCAGCCACTGGATGACCTGCAACTGGGTCTCGACTTCGCCTTCGCGCCGGGGCCCGCGGTAATAGACCCGGATCCCCAGCTCGCGGGCGGCGCGCTGAGCACCAACCTCAACCTCACGCCAAAACGCATTATCGGCCGCAGGAATGACACCCACGCACTCCTCGGCCCAAACCGGCAGGCTCAAGCCGAACAAGGCCATGCAGCCCAGCAGATGACCGTACAGCGCCCCGCTTCGCATCCGCACACTCCCGGTACTCAGCCCTGGAATCGGTGCCCACCGCCGGCAGGCACCCCCACGATCTCTCGTCCCTGTGCGACCCGATACTGTCAATTTAGCATCGCTGACCGGGCCTCACCGGCGAGAGCACGACCGCTCATCCGCCAGATATCCGGCGTGCCAGCGCTCAACGTCATACTTTTTCACAGTCCCGACGACCACCGGGCTGGCAGCCGCCGTTCAGGCAGGCGATGATCTGTCCTCAACTCCTTATGCTGATTGATATGACCGACACCACCCAGAACACCCACCCCACGCACAAACCACGGCCGCTGGTCGATTTGCTGATCAGCCTGCTGATTCCCTCGCTGATCCTGATGAAACTCAGTGGCGAGTCAAACCTGGGTGCCGATGGCGCCCTGGTGCTGGCCCTGGCCTTCCCCTTCAGCTGGGGCGCCTTCGAGCTGATCAAGTACCGCAAGTTCAACTTTATCGCCCTGCTCGGCCTGATCAGCGTGCTGCTCACCGGCGGCATCGGCCTGCTCAAGCTGGACAACCAGTGGCTGGCGATCAAGGAAGCGGCCATTCCCGGGTTGATCGGCATCGCCGTGCTGGCCTCGACCCGCACCCGCTACCCGCTGATCCGCACCCTGCTGTTCAACAAGACGGTACTCAATGTCGACAAGATCCATGAGCGCCTGGAGCAAGGCAGCAATACCGAGCAGTTCGAGGCACGTCTGCTCAAGGCCACCTACTGGCTGAGCGGCACCTTCTTCTTTTCCTCGGCGATGAACTACGTGCTGGCCAAGTGGATCGTGATCAGCCCGGCCGGCAGCGAGGCCTTCAACGCCGAACTGGGGCGGATGAACCTGCTCAGCTACCCGATGATCGCCATTCCCTCGATGATCATGCTGATGGCCATCTTCTATTACCTCTGGCGCACCATCCACGGCCTGACCGGGCTCAAGCTGGAAGAGGTGATGGCGAACGCCGAGCAGGAGTCGCAGCCCTGATCGTCCCACCCCGAGCATGTTGAGTGCGTCGGTCTACCTGGGGCTGTTTCTCTCGGCCCTGGGGGCGGCCAGCCTGCTGCCCCTGCAATCGGAAAGCCTGCTGGTGGCCCTGCTGCTCGGCGGTGCCTATCCGGTCTGGGCCCTGGTGCTGGTGGCCAGCCTGGGCAATATCCTCGGCTCAGTGCTCAACTGGTGGCTGGGCCTGTACATCGAGCATTACCGTGACAAACGCTGGTTCCCCGTCAACCCCGAGCGCCTGCAGCAGGCGCAGCACTGGTATCGCCGCTATGGCCGCTGGTCACTGCTGCTCAGCTGGATGCCGGTGATCGGTGACCCATTGACCCTGGTGGCCGGGGTGATGCGCGAGCGTCTGTGGCTGTTTGTGCTGATCGTCAGCCTGGCCAAGACCGGGCGCTACCTGGTGCTCACCGCCCTGACCCTGCAACTGCTGCCTGCGCTGTAACACCTTTCTGGAGTGGGCGAGGCTTTCCCATGGCCTCCGTACAAATCTTATGCCTCACAACGCGATACGCGGTGCTGCGCAGGCCCCAACTCTGCCCTAGAATGCGCGGCCGTTTTTAAGCAGCAGCCCGTTCCCATGACCCTTTCCGCTCCCGCCCGTGCCTGTGGTATCGACTTCGGCACCTCCAATTCCACCGTCGGCTGGCTACGCCCGGATGCCGAGTCACTGATCCCCCTGGAAGACGGCAAGGTCACCCTGCCCTCGGTGGTGTTCTTCAACAGCGAGGAGCGCCGCCCGGTCTATGGCCGCCTGGCCCTGCAGGAATACCTGGAAGGCTACGAAGGCCGCCTGATGCGCTCGCTGAAAAGCCTGCTGGGCAGCAAGCTGCTGAAAAGCGAAACCACAGTGCTGGGCAGTGCCCTGCCGTTCAAGACCCTGCTGGGCTTCTTTATCGGCGAGTTGAAGGCTCGCGCGGAAAGCCTGGCCGGCCGCCCCTTCGAGGAAGTGGTGCTGGGGCGCCCGGTGTTTTTCGTCGACGACGACCCAACGGCCGATCGGGAGGCGCAGAACACTCTGGTGGCGGTGGCGCACACGCTTGGTTTCAAGGAGGTATCGTTCCAGTACGAACCCATAGCCGCGGCCTTCGACTACGAGTCGGGCATTGAGCGCGAGGAGTTGGTGCTGATCGTCGATATCGGCGGCGGCACCTCGGACTTCTCCCTGGTACGCCTGGCCCCGGAGCGCCGCGCCATCGCCGAGCGCCATGAGGATATCCTCGCCACCGGCGGCGTGCATATCGGCGGCACCGACTTCGACAAGCAGCTCAGCTTGCAAGGCGTGATGCCGCTGTTCGGCTACGGCAGCCGGATGAAAAGCGATGCACCGATGCCCACCAGCACCCACCTCAACCTGGCCACCTGGCACACCATCAATGCGGTGTACTCGGCACAGTCGCAGCGCCAGCTGCAGAGCATGCGCTACGACATCGTCGACCCCACTGGCATCGATCGCCTGTTCCAGCTGATCGAGCGGCGCGACGGTCACTGGCTGGCCATGCAGGTGGAAGACAGCAAGATCGCCCTGAGCGAGCAGGCAGCCCGCCCCATCGACCTGGGCCGAATCGAGCCGGGTCTGGTGGCCGAGCTCAACCGCGGACTGTTCGAGGGGGCCATCGAGCCACTGCTGGCGCGCATCCGCAGCAGCATTGAGCAGCTGCTGGCGGACGCCGGGCTCAGGCCCGAACAGGTGGATACGCTGTTCTTTACCGGCGGCTCCAGCGGTGTGCCGCTGCTACGCCAGCGCGTGGCCGCCCTGCTACCCAATGCCCGCCCGGTGGAGGGCAATACCTTCGGCAGCATCGGCAACGGCCTGGCCATCGAGGCGTTTAAGCGCTACGGCTGAGCCGTAGGATGGGTTGAGCGCAGCGATACCCATCAATAGGCCGGAAGCGCTCGATGGGTTACGCCTCTGTGCGGCTAGCCCATCCTACGACTGATTTGTAGCCCGGATCAGCGCCAGCGCAATCCGGGAATAATCAGCGCGGCGCGACGGGCCGCTTGGTCGGCTTTTTGCCTTTGCCCTTGCCGCCGGCGGCGCCCTTCTTCTCTTCCTGCAGCTTGGCGAAGGCGGCAGCCTTGGCCTGTTCGCGCTTGTCCCAGGGGTTGCCGCCGCTGCTGGCGCGCGGCGGCAGGCCGCTGTGCTGGGTGAGGATGCGGGTGGTTTCCTTGCCGACCTTCTTGCTGCCGGCCGGGGTGGAGTTCTTGCGCCGCGCGCTGTGGTACTCGTCGACCTTGGGCTGGTGAGCCGGAATCAGCTGGTGCTTGCCCGGGCCGATCAGGTCGCTGCGGCCCATGCGCTCCAGGGCTTCGCGCAGCAGCGGCCAGCCCTTGGGATCGTGGTAACGCAAAAAGGCCTTGTGCAGGCGGCGCTGCGCCTCGCTCTTGACGATGGTCACGCCATCGGACTTGTAGGTGACCTTGCGTAGCGGGTTCTTGCCCGAGTGGTACATGGCCGTAGCGGTGGCCATGGGCGAGGGGTAGAAGGCCTGCACCTGGTCGGCGCGGAAATCGTTGCGCTTGAGCCACAGGGCGAGGTTCATCATGTCCTCGTCCGTCGTCCCGGGATGGGCGGCGATAAAGTAGGGGATCAGGTACTGCTCCTTGCCCGCTTCTTTCGAGTATTTCTCGAACATGCGCTTGAAGCGGTCGTAGCTGCCGATGCCGGGCTTCATCATCTTGTCCAGCGGGCCGCGCTCGGTGTGTTCCGGCGCGATCTTCAGGTAGCCACCGACATGGTGGGTGACCAGCTCCTTGACGTACTCCGGCGACTCCACGGCCAGGTCATAGCGCAGGCCCGAGGCAATCAGGATCTTCTTCACCCCCGGCAGGGCACGGGCCTTGCGGTACAGCTCGATCAGGGACGAATGGTCGGTATTGAGGTTCTCGCAGATGCCGGGAAACACGCAGGACGGTTTGCGGCAGTGCTTCTCGATCTCCGGGTCCTTGCAGGCGATGCGGTACATATTGGCCGTGGGGCCACCCAGATCCGACACGACGCCGGTAAAGCCCGGCACCTTGTCGCGCATCTCCTCGATCTCGCGAATGATCGAGTCGTGGGAACGGTTTTGAATGATGCGCCCCTCGTGCTCGGTGATGGAGCAGAAGGTGCAGCCGCCGAAGCAGCCGCGCATGATGTTGACCGAGAAGCGGATCATCTCGTAGGCCGGGATCTTTTCCTTGCCATAGGCCGGGTGCGGCACGCGCGCATAGGGCATGCCGAACACATAGTCCATTTCCTCGGTGGTCAGCGGGATGGGTGGCGGGTTGAACCACACATCCACCTCGCCGTGCTTCTGCACCAGGGCGCGGGCGTTGCCCGGGTTGGTCTCCAGGTGCAGCACGCGGTTGGCGTGGGCATAGAGCACGGCATCGCCACGTACCTTCTCGAAGGACGGCAGGCGGATCACCGTCTTGTCCCGCTCCAGGCGCGGGTGCGGCAGCAGCTCGACCACCTTGGCTTCATTGGCATCGTCAATCGGGCCCTTTTCCTGCTCGATGGCGCAGGCGGCGGTGTCCTGGGTGTTCACATAGGGGTTGATGATCTTGTCGATCTTGCCCGGGCGATCGATGCGGGTGGAGTCGATCTCCAGCCAGCCCTCGGGGGTGTCACGACGGATAAAGGCGGTGCCGCGCACATCGGTGATGGTTTCGATCTTCTGCCCGAACGCCAGGCGCTGGGCCACCTCGACGATGGCGCGCTCGGCATTGCCAAACAACAGAATATCGGCGCAGGCATCGATCAGAATCGAATGGCGCACCTTGTCCTGCCAGTAATCGTAATGGGCGATACGGCGCAAGGAGGCTTCGATGCCGCCGAGCACGATCGGCACATGCTTGTAGGCTTCCTTGCAGCGCTGGCTATAGACCAGGCTGGCGCGATCCGGGCGCTTGCCGGCCAGGCCGCCGGGGGTATAGGCATCGTCGCTGCGAATCTTCTTGTCGGCGGTGTAGCGGTTGATCATCGAGTCCATGTTGCCGGCCGCCACGCCGAAGAACAGGTTCGGCTCGCCCAGCTTCATAAAGTCGTCTTTGCTGGTCCAGTCCGGCTGGGCGATGATGCCCACGCGAAAGCCCTGGGATTCCAGCAGCCGGCCGATAATGGCCATGCCGAAGGACGGATGGTCCACATAGGCATCGCCGGTGACGATGATGATGTCGCAGCTGTCCCAGCCCAGCAGATCCATCTCTTCCCGGCTCATCGGCAGGAAAGGCGCCGGCCCGAAGCACTCGGCCCAGTATTTTGGATAATCGAACAACGGCTTGACTGCTTGCATGGACAATGACCGACAGGGACAGGTTTTAACGGCCGCGGAATATAGCACAAATTTTAACCAAACCCGACCGATACGCTGGGTTTTGCTTATCGGCCACTGCACAAACCTACCCCCGACATCTGTGATCACAACCCCAGCCATGCCTATACTGCTGGCCATATGGCATCGGCCG
>JBFHPI010000098.1:0-8907 GCA_041592855.1 Pseudomonas sp. | reverse complement strand
GCGTAAGCTGATCATGATTCGGCTCTCTATGGCGTTGGACGCTTCGGCGCCTCTTATAAATCAATGTCGGTGTATTACAGGTTAGACCTTAGGCTAAGCGGCGGACAAAGCCTGCAGCAAAAAAGCCCGCTAGGTAGGCGGCATGCAGGTGAGTCAGCCGGTAGCCTAGTTCTGGACTGAAGAAGGCGCTGTCCTGTTAGCATTGGCGGCTCGTTTGGTCTCGGCGTGGTCAACAGGGTGTCGGCCGTTGAACCAATAACTGCAATAAAAGTCTGTTGCTGTCGTTCTCTGGGTTTTAACTCGGTTGTTCCAGCGCCCAACGTTGCGCTTTAGGGAGTTTTGATGGATCTGTGGTTGGCCATGCAGGCTTTTATTCTTGGGGTAGTGGAGGGGATTACCGAATTTCTGCCGATCTCCAGCACCGGGCACCAGATCATTGTCGCCGATCTGATCAGTTTCGACGGCCAGCGGGCCATGGCCTTCAATATCATCATCCAGCTCGGTGCCATTCTGGCAGTGGTCTGGGAGTACCGGAGCAAGATTCTCGATGTGGTATTGCACCTGCCTCGGCAGCGCCAGGCCCAGCGTTTTACCGCTAACCTGCTGATCGCCTTTCTGCCTGCGGTGGTGCTGGGCGTGGCCTTTGCAGATCTGATCCACCAGTACCTGTTCAACCCGGTGACAGTGGCCATGGCTCTGGTGATCGGTGGCGTGCTGATGCTCTGGGCTGAACGGCGCAGGCACAAGGTGCATGCTGAAACGGTCGATGACATGAGCTGGAAGGACGCCCTGAAAATCGGCTGTGCCCAGTGCCTGGCCATGATTCCCGGCACGTCCCGTTCCGGTGCCACCATTATTGGTGGCCTGGTATTCGGCCTGTCGCGCAAGGCCGCCACCGAGTTTTCCTTTTTTCTGGCAATGCCCACCATGGTCGGGGCCGCAGTCTACTCAGGCTACAAGTATCGCGAGCTGTTCCAGGCCAGCGATGTGGCCGTATTTGCCATAGGCTTTGTTACCGCCTTTGTCTTCGCCATGCTCACCGTGCGCGCTCTGCTCAAGTTTATTGGCAGTCACAGCTATGCGTTGTTTGCCTGGTATCGCATCGGCTTTGGCCTGTTGATTCTGACGACCTGGCAGTTCCATTGGGTTGGCTGGAGCGATATGCAGTTCTAATGAGGCTGCGTAGGGCTCTGCGACGTGGATTTTCGGCAGGATCACCGCGCATGGCCTAGCGTTGTTAGTGCCATGCACACAGGGACTGGACCGTGGACTCGCCGCTTCGATTTCTGCTGACTCTGTTACTTGCCTGCATACCCGTGCCTGTGCCACTGCAGGCAGAACCCCTGGTATGGGGCATTGTGCCTTTGCCAGGGGCCTTTAATGTGCGCGATGGCAAGTTGGTTGATGGGGTGCTGTTTGAGGCCATGCAGCTGCTCGAAACGCGGCTGCCGGATGTGCCCATGGTCTACGAAATCCTGCCCATGACCCGTATCGAGCAGCGCATGCAGGCGCTTGAGCAGATGTGCAGCAGTGGTCAACTGCAAACCGATGACCGCGACCGCCTGGGCTACTTCGTGCCCCATGTAGCCTCTACGCCCATGCACGTGTTGGTGCGTCGGCAGACCCTCGATCAACTGCTGATCGAGAATGGTCGGGTCAGTCTTGACTGGCTGTTGGCCAACCCCTATCTGCGCGGGGCACTGGCCAATACCCGGGTCTACCCGGCGGATATTCGCCCACGCCTGCTGGAAGCTCAGCGTAAGGGCCTGCTGCCGGCAATGGGGGGTAGCCTGGCCGGGGAGAACCTGCTGCTGATGGTCAGTCATCGGCGCCTGGACTATATCTTCGAGTACCCGGTGATTTACACCGAAGTGATGCGGCATTTCAGTCTGAGCGAGCCGCTGGTCAGTGTGCCCTTGAGGGAAAGTGCGGCGCTGGTGCCGCTGGGTATCTATTGTCCGCGTACCCTGTGGGGGGCGGCCATGGCCCGGCGTATCGACGAGGCTGTGCGTCAGGTGACGGCACAACCTGAGCAGTTGATGAGCATATACCGGCGCTGGCTACCGGCGGAGGTCTTCGAGCATTACCGGCCACAACTCTTGGCTTACCTGCAGCAGCGCGCCGCACAAGCGCCGCTGCGCCTGGAATGAGGAGGCGCTGTACCCCATGACCAATCGCACCCTGTGCCTTGATGAGCCCCTGTATCAGTACCTGCTCGATGTCTCCCTGCGTGAAACGCCGTTGTTGGCCCGCTTGCGCAAGGAAACCGCGCAGCTGACCAATGCCCACTGGCAGATTGCCCCCGAACAGGGCCAGTTTATGGCGCTGCTGGTGAAGGTGCTGGGTGCCCGGCGAATACTTGAGGTAGGCACCTTCACTGGGTACAGCGCGCTGTGCATGGCCCAGGCCATGGGCGAACAGGGGCGGATGATCTGCTGTGACCTGCCCGGGCCCTATAACGAGATTGCCGAGCGTTACTGGCATGAGGCTGGTGTGCGTGAGCGTATCGAGCTGCGTCTGGGGCCGGCCCTGGAGGAACTGGACTGTCTAATTAGTACAGGGCAGGGAGGGCAGTTCGACCTGATCTTTATCGACGCCGACAAGGCCAACTACCCGGCTTATCTGGAGCAGGCCCTGCTATTGGCACGCACGGGCGGACTGATCCTGTTCGATAACACCCTGTGGAGCGGCCGTGTGCTGCAAGCGCAACCGGATAGTGCCGACACCCGGGCTATTCAGGCGCTCAATCGCTCGCTTGGGGAGGACCTCCGTGTCGATCTGTCGCTCTTGCCCCTGGGCGATGGTCTGACACTCTGTCGCAAGCTTTGAACGGCTGCTTGTCGAGCACTACCCGGCCACTGCGTCCAGCCACCCTCCGCTGATGGATATCGATGTATCAGGATCTTGCCGTTCTCGCCGCTTTTCTGATTGCCTACAGTGTGTGTGCGGCGCGTCTGGAATCGCGGCTGTTCAGTGGGCCGTTGATTTTTATGCTGGCGGGGCTGCTATTGGGGCCGGCCGTGCTCGGGGTGTTGCAACCGCAGGTCAACCATGCCGGTTTGCGCATGCTGGCGGAGCTGACCCTGGCGCTGGTGCTGTTCAGCGATGCCGCCAACGCCAATCTGCGGGTGCTCAAAGCCCACGAAGGCCTGCCGCTTCGCTTGCTGCTGGTGGGCCTACCGCTCACTCTGGGCGCCGGCTGGTTGATGGGGTTATGGTTCTTCCCCCAGGCGCCTGCGCTGGAGCTGGCGCTGCTGGCGACGATTCTGGCGCCGACTGATGCGGCCCTGGGCAAAACTGTGGTCAGCAATCCCGCCGTGCCCGCTCCGGTGCGTGAAGGCCTGAATGTCGAGAGTGGCCTGAACGATGGCATCTGTGTTCCGGTCTTGCTGGCATTGCTCGCGCTGCAGATGGAGGCCCGAAGCGAAGCACCGCTGTTTCTGGTTGTGGAGTTTATGTTGGTCGAACTGGGGATCGGCTCCGTAGTTGGACTGGCGCTGGCCTTTTTGGTCTGGCAGTTGCACAGGCTGGCCACTGAACGTCACTGGCAGACGCCGATATGGTCACAATTGACCCTGCCGGGGCTGGCGGTACTGTGTTTCGCCACGGCCCAGGCCCTGGGCGGCAGCGGCTTTATTGCGGCCTTTATCGGCGGGCTGTTGGCCGGCTACCTGTTCGGCCGCAGCAAACACCATCTGTTGTTGGCGGGTGAGGAATTTTCCAGCCTGCTCGCCGTACTGACCTGGGTGTTGTTCGGGGCCCTGATCGTGCCCATGGCCTGGGCGCAGGCAACACCTGCGGTATGGGTCTATGCGCTTGTCAGTCTGACCCTGATTCGTATCCTGCCAGTCTGGATCAGTCTGCTCGGCACCCGCATGGGTTTGCAAACCCGCCTGTTTATTGCCTGGTTCGGGCCCCGCGGGCTGGCCACCGTGGTGTTCGCCATTATGTTGATGGATGTGCCCCTAGAGGCCGAAAACGCCCTTATCCCCACGGCCATCTGCACGGTGCTGCTCAGTGTGCTACTGCATGGCCTGAGTGCGGTGCCCTGGTCACAGCGCCTAGGCCGTCGGCATTTGCCGGATTAGAGTGGCTTGAGGCTCACCCGCATTTGACGCCTCTAGCACAAGTCTCTACCCTGCGCGCCTTGCAACAGGTGCCCCCTATGCTCGGCATACGAGGGGTGAAACAGGGAAGTCGGTGCGCGGTGCCTATATCGCCCGCAATGCCGACGCTGCCCCCGCAACGGTAAACGAGTCAAAGCAACGCGTTCAGCCACTGTGCTCCGGCATGGGAAGGTGCGTTGCCCGGTGCCCCAGGCGCCACTCGTAAGCCCGGAGACCGGCCTATTGCAATCCACGGCACGCGGAGGGCGATGCTGGGCGTGCGGGCTGGCTTGGGTGCCGGGCCGTGCGCTGTCTGCTCTTCACGTGCGTTATCCAGCCAATGGCGTCCGGGTGGGACGCTGGAGCCAATCACGTGATAAGCAAGTCCCTGTCTAAACCGACAGCCCTGGTGCTGTGCGGTCTTTCCACAATTGTCCTGGGCCAGAGTGCCGAGCCCTATGCCCTGCAACCGTTGCTGATTACCGCCGCGCGAGTGGCTCAGCCCGTGGAGCAAAGCCTGGCGGCGGTGACGGTGTTCGACCGCGCGCAGATCGAGCAGAGCCAGGCCACCTCGTTGCCCGAGTTGTTGCAGAAAGTGCCGGGCGTGTCTCTGACCAATAACGGTGGGCCGGGCAAATCCACCTCGGTGTTTATCCGTGGCAGCAACGCCAACCATGTGTTGGTACTGGTCGACGGTATCAAGGTCGGCTCGGTGACCAGCGGCAGCGCGGCCTTTCAGGATCTGCCCATCGAATTGATCGAGCGGATCGAGGTGGTGCGCGGTCCCCGTTCCAGCCTGTATGGCTCCGAAGCCATTGGTGGGGTGGTCCAGATTTTCACCCGCAAGGGCCAGGGGCAGGGCGCCAGGCCCTACTTCAGTGCCGGTGCCGGTAGCCATAACACCTACAGCGGCAGTGCCGGGGTCAGTGGCGGCAATGGGCCGGGTTGGTACAGCCTGGGTGTCAGCAGCAGCGATACCGATGGCATCAACGTCAAACCCCGCCAGGCCAGCGGCTACGAGCCTGATCGTGACGGTTATCGCAACCTGTCCGCCAGCCTGCGCGCTGGCTATCGCTTCGCCAGTGGCCTTGAGCTGGATGCCAATCTGCTGCAAGCCAAATCCCACAATGACTATGACTCGGTCAACCGCAGGGGCACGGCAGGTTTTGACGCTCACTCCGATGGCCTGTCCAAGGTCGCCGGGCTGCGCGCCCGCTTTGCCCCGCTGGAGCCCTGGCAGGTCAGCCTGCAGGCCGGGCGCAGCGAGGATAAATCCGACGCCTTCACCGATGGCCGCTTTTTCTCACGTTTCGACAGTCGCCGTGACAGCCTGATCTGGCAGAACGAGCTAAGCCTGGCCCCAGGCCATGATCTGATCCTCGGCCTGGATTATCAGCATGACGAAGTCAGTGGCAGCACTGCTTATGCCGAGGACTCCCGCGACAACCAGGGCTATTTCGCTCAGTACCTGGGTAGCCAGGGCCGACATGACTGGCAGTTGGCGCTGCGCCGCGACCATGACCAGCAGTTCGGTCGCCAGCACACCGGCAGCTTGGCTTACGGCTTTGCCTGGAGCGAGGCGCTGCGCTCGACCCTGAGCTACGGCACGGCCTTCAAGGCACCTACGTTCAACCAGCTGTACTTCCCCGGTTTCGGCAACCCCGACCTGCAGGCCGAAACCAGCCAGAGTCTGGAACTGGGCCTCGCGGGCCGGCATGGCTGGGGCCACTGGGCGCTGAATGCCTACCGCACGGAAATCGACAATCTGATCGCCACCGTGCGGGTGAATGGCCAGAGCCAGGCCGAGGGCGTGGATACGGCCCGCATTCGCGGCGTCGAACTGGTGCTGGGCAGCGAGCTGCTGGGCTGGGACTGGCAGGCCAACTACAGCCTGATGAGCGCCGAGAATCGCTCCAGGCGTCTGGCCCCGGATGGTCAGCCGTTCTATGGCCGGGAGCTCAATCGCCGCCCCGGGCAGCTGCTGAATCTGGATATCGATCGACGCTTCGCCGACCTCAGCCTGGGCGCCAGCCTGCATGTGCAGGAGTCCACCTATGACGATTTGGCCAACCAGGTGGAACTGGACGGCTTTGTCACCCTGGATCTGCGTGCCGAGTACCACCTCAGCCCGACCTGGCGCGTGCAGGGACGGGTCAGCAATCTGCTGGATGCCCAGTATCAGACGGCCGCTGGCTTCAACCAGATGGGTCGCGGGCTGCATTTTAATCTGCGCTACCAAGCCCTCTAACAGACCGTTGAGAACTACCTGCGTTGGCAATCCGGCGTTTAAAACGGCCTCACAGCCGTAAGGCTGAACGCGCTTTAGCGCGGCCCCATAGGGGTGAGCGAAGCGAATCAAATGCTCATTTACAGCACGTAAACTCCGCTTTTTCGGCCGTTTTGACCAGCCGGAGGCTGTTACTAACGTAGCGCCTTGGCTTGCCTGCCTCGCCTACGTTCTCAACGGCCTGTTAATTTCACTGCAAAGGAACCTTAGCCAATGACCCTCACCCCCCGTACCCAACTGCTGATCGGCCTCGCCCTGGCGGCGTTGATGGCCATGACCCGTGGTCAGCATTTTGCCACCCTCAACCTGCCCAGCGCTTCCTGGGCGGTGTTCTTCCTCGCCGGGGTGCTGCTGACGCCACGCTGGGTGTTTCCGGCGCTGTTTATCCAGGCCTCGCTGTTGGATTTCGCCGCCATTCAATGGGCCGGCGTCAGTGACTGGTGCATGTCGCCGGCCTACTGGATGCTGGTGCCGGCCTATGGCTCGCTATGGCTGGGCGGGCGCCTGTATGCCCATCTGCACCGTGAACACTACAGCAGCCTGCTGAGCCTGGCGGCTGTGGTGTGCCTGAGTGCCCTTGTCTGCTACCTGTTTTCCGGTGGCGGTTTCCTCTACTTCTCCGGCCGTTACCCGGAGCCGAGCCTGGCCCTGCTGGCTGAGCGCATCGCCCAGTACTACCCGCGTTACCTGGGCAGCCTGGCCCTGTATGTCGGCCTGGCGGCGGTGCTCTATAGCGGTGCCCGTTCCTGGCAGACGCTGCAGCAGCGTAGCGAGGCCAAGTGATGAGTGAATCCAGTGAACGCGATGCACGGCACCAGGCCCGTATGGCGCGCAAAAAGGCTCTGATCGACGAGAAGATTGCCCAGGCCCAGGATGAATACGGCCTGCTGCTGGTGCATAGCGGCAATGGCAAGGGCAAGAGCAGCAGCGCCTTCGGCATGGTCGCCCGTGCCCTGGGCCACGGCATCAAGGTTGGCGTGGTGCAGTTTATCAAGGGTGCCGCCAGCACCGGTGAGGAGGCCTTTTTTCGCCGCTTTCCCGAGGAGGTCAGCTACCACGTGATGGGCGAGGGCTTTACCTGGGAAACCCAGGATCGTCAGCGCGATATCGCCAAGGCGCAGCAGGCCTGGGCGGTTGCGCGCGAGTTGTTGAGTGATGAATCCCTCGGCCTGGTGGTGCTCGATGAGCTGAATATCGCTTTGAAATACGGCTATCTGCAGCTGGACGCGGTGCTCGCCGATATCCAGGCCCGGCCGCTGTTGCAGCATGTGGTGGTGACCGGGCGTGGCGCCCCGGAGGGGATGGTCGAGGCGGCCGATACCGTCACCGAGATGAACCTGGTCAAGCATGCCTTTAAAGCCGGCGTTAAGGCACAGAAGGGGATCGAGTTCTAATGCTCCCGCCGCCAATGCACCGGGCGCTTTGTCGGCGCCGCTTGCCGTACAACGCGTACTGTCTGCGTGGCGCTTGCTTGCGGGCAGCGCATGGGTCGACGGGAGGCCGCGATGAAGGATAGAAGCTGCCCGGCGCTATTGATCGCCGCGCCGGCCTCCGGCCAGGGCAAGACCACCGTAACCGCCGCCCTGGCGCGCCTGTATAGCCGCGCCGGCAAGCGGGTGCGGGTATTCAAGTGCGGGCCTGACTTTCTCGACCCGATGATCCTGGCCCGCGCCAGCGGCGCCCCGGTGTACCAGCTGGACCTGTGGATGGTGGGCGAAGCCGAAAGCCGCAAGCGCCTCTGGCAGGCCGCCGGGGAGGCCGATCTGATTCTGATCGAAGGGGTGATGGGCCTGTTCGACGGCTCGCCCTCGGCGGCCGATCTGGCTCGCTGCTTCGGCGTGCCGGTGCTGGCGGTGGTGGATGGCTCCGGCATGGCCCAGACCTTTGGCGCCCTGGCCCATGGCCTGGCCAGCTACCAGACCGATCTGCCGTTCTCCGGAGTGTTGGGCAACCGGGTCGGCAGCGTGCGCCATGGCGAGATTCTGCGCGATGCGCTGCCGGCCACGATCCGCTGGTATGGCGCCTTGCCGCGCAGCGCCGAGATCGAACTGCCCAGTCGTCATCTGGGCCTGGTGCAGGCTGCCGAGCTGGCTGATCTGGATGCGCGCCTGGAGGCCGCCGCCGATGCCCTGGCCGCCAGCGCCGATACCCGCCTGCCGCCGCCGGTCAGCTTTGCCGCGCCCGAACCCTCTGTCATCGAGCCGCTGCTCAAGGGTGTGCGTATTGGCGTTGCCCGCGACGCCGCCTTTGCCTTTGTCTATCAGGCCAACCTCGATCTGTTGCGCGAGCTGGGGGCCGAGCTCCGGTTCTTCTCCCCGTTGAGCGACAGCCAGTTGCCGGAAGTCGATAGCCTCTATCTGCCCGGCGGCTATCCGGAGCTGTACCTGGCCCGGCTTGAGGCCAACCAGGCCATGGCCGAGGCGATCCGCGCCCACCATCGGGCCGGCAAGCCGATCCATGCCGAATGCGGCGGCATGCTCTATCTGTTCGAGCGCCTGACCGATCAGCAGGACG
>JBFHPI010000097.1:0-8931 GCA_041592855.1 Pseudomonas sp. | reverse complement strand
GTACAACGGTAACAAATGCCGGTGTATTGATTAGACAAGTGTTCGCACGTTTCTTGCTGTTGTTTAGTCGACAGGCCGCGCCGCATCGCGAAAGAGTGATCGGCTGTGACGACACGGTCCTGTAATGCTTAACGGGATTGCGCAAGCGGGGGTGCTGAATGAGCCAGGGCATCAAGATATTTAGATCCGACACCCATGGACTGGTCTACGCAGTGATCGAAACTGACAAGACCCATGCCCTGTTCTGGGTCAGCACGGTTGCCTTCGTGGAACTTGGCAGCCTCGATGCCGGCTCGATCAGGGTGGCGCACAAGCCAGACGAGATGATCACATCCCTGGATGTCAAGTGCATGTGCCGCTCTGGGTTCGAGCTGAACATCGACGCAAAAGTGTTGCGCAAGCTGTCGTTTGCGGCGAAAGCCGCCTGATTCTCCGCTGCGTATCCATACCGAAAAGCCTTCCAGGCAAAGGCTTTTCGGTGGGTTCGTTGTGGTTCATTCCTAGTCAGGCCTACTGTCTTACCCGCTCGACAGGGCCACGGCCATCAACCGTTACTCGGGAAGGCAAACTGCGCGGCTTCGTGGGTGGCGCGCTGCGGCCAGCGCTGGGTGATGGCCTTCTTGCGGGTGTAGAAGCGTACGCCGTCGGGGCCGTAGGCGTGCAGGTCGCCGAACAGCGAGCGCTTCCAGCCGCCGAAGCTGTGGTAGCTGACCGGCACCGGCAGCGGCACGTTGACACCGACCATGCCCACTTCGATCTCGTCGCAGAACAGCCGCGCGGCTTCACCGTCGCGGGTGAAGATGCAGGTGCCGTTGCCGTATTCATGGTCGTTGATCAGCTGCATGGCCTGTTCCAGGCTGCCGACGCGGACGATGCACAGCACCGGGCCGAAGATTTCGTCGGTGTAGATGGTCATCTCCGGGGTCACCTGGTCAAACAGGGTGCCGCCGACGAAGTAGCCATTCTCGTGACCAGCTACCACCAGGTCGCGGCCGTCCACCACCAGCTTGGCGCCCTGGGCGACACCGGCGTCGATATAGCCCTTGACCTTGTCCCGCGCAGCGGCGGTGACCAGCGGGCCCATGTCCAGGCCGCAGGAGGTGCCGGCGCCGATTTTCAGGGCCTTGATCTGTGGGCTGATCTTTTCCACCAGGGCATCGGCAATCTGGTCGCCCACGCACACCGCCACGGAGATGGCCATGCAGCGCTCGCCGCAGGAGCCGTAGGCCGCACCCATCAGGGCGCTGACGGCGTTGTCCAGGTCGGCGTCGGGCATCAGCACGGCGTGGTTCTTGGCGCCGCCCAGGGCCTGCACGCGCTTGCCGCGCTTGGTGCCTTCGCTGTAGATGTATTCGGCGATCGGGGTGGAGCCGACAAAGCTCAGGGCCTTGACCTCTGGCGCTTGGATCAGGGCGTCCACGGCTTCCTTGTCGCCATGCACCACGCTCATCACGCCCTGAGGCAGGCCGGCTTCGAGCAGCAGCTCGGCGATATACAGGGTGGAGCTGGGGTCACGCTCGGAGGGCTTGTGGATAAAGCAGTTGCCGCAGACGATGGCCAGCGGGTACATCCACAGCGGCACCATGGCCGGGAAGTTGAACGGGGTGATGCCGGCAACCACGCCCAGGGGCTGCATGTCGCTCCAGGCGTCGATATTCGGGCCGACATTGCGGCTGTATTCGCCCTTGAGGATTTCCGGGGCGGCGCAGGCGAACTCGACGTTTTCGATGCCGCGCTTAAGCTCGCCGATGGCGTCTTCGATGGTTTTGCCGTGTTCGTCGCTGATCAGGCGGGCGATGGTCGCCTCGTTCTGCTCCAGCAGCTGCTTGAAGCGGAACATGATCTGCGCGCGCTTGGCCGGCGGGGTGTTGCGCCAGGTTGGGAAGGCGGCCTTGGCGGCGGCGATGGCCTGGTCGATGGTGGCACGGTCGGCCAGGGCCAGCTGCTTGGTAACTTCGCCGGTGGACGGGTTGAAGACGTCGGCGGTACGGCCACTGCTGGTGACATGCTGGCCGTTGATCAGGTGTGGAACGATATTCATAAAAGTCTCCAAAGGTGTATTCGGTGTATCGGGTGGATAAGGCTTTCTTCATCCACCCTGGGGCTGATCGGTATTGGCTTAGTCCAGCGTGTTAAGCACATCGCCCACGGCATTGAACAGGCTGTCCAGTTGCTCAGGCTGGGTGTTGAAGGTCGGGCCGAACTGCAGGGTGTCGCCGCCGAAACGCACGTAGAAGCCGGCTTTCCACAGCTTGATGCCGGCCTCGAACGGGCGGATCACGCCGTCACCATCGCGCGGCGCCAGCTGGATGGCACCGGCCAGGCCGCAGTTGCGGATGTCGACCACATGCTGGCTGCCCTTGAGGCTGTGCAGCTTCTCCTCGAACACCGGCGCCAGGGCCGCGGACTGTTCGATCAGGTGATCACGCTTGAGCAGTTCCAGAGTGGCCAGGCCGGCGGCGCAGGCGACCGGGTGGCCGGAGTAGGTGTAGCCGTGGCCGAACTCGGCCATGTGCTCCGGGATGGCCTGCTGCATAAAGGTGTCGTAGATCTCCTTGGAGGCGATCACCGCACCCAGCGGAATGGCACCGTTGGTGACCTGCTTGGCGGTGTTCATGATGTCTGGCGTCACGCCGAAGTACTCGGCGCCGGTCCACTTGCCCATGCGCCCGTAAGCGGTGATCACTTCGTCGAAGATCAGCAGGATATTGTGCTGGGTGCAGATCTCGCGCAGGCGCTGCAGATAGCCCTGGGGCGGCACGATGACGCCGGCCGAGCCGGACATCGGCTCGACGATCACGGCGGCGATGTTGGAAGCGTCATGCAGCTCGATCAGCTTGAGCAATTCGTTGGCCAGCTCGACGCCGCCGGTCGCGGCCATGCCCTTGGTGTAGGCCAGATGCGCTTGCAGGGTGTGCGGCAGGTGGTCGGCGTCCATCATCTGGCCGAACATCTTGCGGTTGCCGCCGATGCCACCAAGGCTGGTGCCGGCGATATTCACGCCATGGTAGCCCCGGGCGCGGCCGATAAACTTGGTCTTGCTCGGCTGGCCTTTCAGGCGCCAGTAGGCGCGGGCCATCTTCACCGAGGTGTCGGCGCACTCGGAACCGGAGTCGGTGTAGAACACATGGTCGAGGCCGGCCGGGGTCAGTTCGGCCAGTTTCTCGGCCAACTGGAAGGACAGCGGGTGGCCGTACTGGAAGCCCGGCGCATAGTCGAGGGTGCCGAGCTGCTTGGCCACGGCCTCCTGGATTTCCTTGCGGTTATGCCCGGCGCCACAGGTCCACAGGCCGGACAGGCTGTCGAACACGCGGCGGCCCTGGTCGTCGATAAAGTAGTTGCCGTCGGCGCCGACGATCAGACGCGGGTCGCGCTTGAAGTTGCGGTTGGCGGAAAACGGCATCCAGTGGGCATCCAGCTTGAGCTGGCTGGCCAGGGACGGGGTGGCGGTCTGCGGCATATTCATGGTGGCCTCGGGCTGGCGGCGTGTTATGCAATCCATGGGGTGGCTTCGCATAAGGAAGCCTATCGGTTGCCAGCAAAGGTGCCACGGGCTTAGAGTCAGGAAAACACGACTCTTCTTATCTTTAGTTAACCGAGCACTAAACAATGAGCACCCGCCGCCCCGATCCCCTGGCCCAGGTCAGCGACTTCGATATCCGCCTGCTCAAGCTGTTTCGCAGCGTGGTGGAGTGCGGCGGCTTTTCCGCCGCGGAAAGCGCCTTGGGCATTGGCCGCTCGGCCATCAGCCAGCAGATGGGCGACCTGGAGCAGCGCCTGGGTCTGCGCCTGTGCCAGCGCGGCCGCGCCGGCTTTGCCCTGACCGAGGAGGGCCGCGAGGTGTATCAGAGCACCCTGCAGCTGCTCAGCGCCCTGGAGAGCTTTCGCACCGAGGTCAACGGCCTGCACCAGCACCTGCGCGGCGAGCTGAACATCGGCCTGACCGACAACCTGGTGACCGTGCCGCATATGCGCATCACCCACGCCCTGGCCCGGCTCAAGGAGCGCGGCCCGGATGTGCATATCCATATCCGCATGACCCCACCGAGCGAGGTGGAACAGGGCGTGCTGGACGGGCGCCTGCATGTCGGTGTGGTGCCCCAGGTCAGCGCCCTGTCCGGTCTGGATTACCAGCCGCTGTACGAGGAGCGCTCGCTGCTCTACTGCGCCGTGGGCCACCCACTGTTCTATGTGGATGACCAGCAACTGGCGGACGAGCGCCTCAATGCCCAGGAGGCCATCGCCCCGACCTTCCGCCTGCCGCCCGAAGTGCAGAGCCACTACCAGGCGCTGAACTGCACGGCCAGCGCCTCGGACCGCGAGGGCATGGCCTTTCTGATCCTTACCGGGCGCTATATCGGCTACCTGCCCGACCACTACGCCGCAGCCTGGGTGCAGCAGGGCCGCCTGCGGGTGCTCAAGCCGGCCAGCCGCTTCTACGACATCAGCCTGGCCTCGGTGACGCGCAAGGGCCGCCGCCCGCATCTGGTGCTGGAAAGCTTTCTCGAGGCCCTGGCGGCTTCGACCTGAACGGGATGCAGCAGGGTGCGCCATGCACACCGATGGGGTTCTCGGCCGTTGGTTCGCGCAGCGCGCCCTACCTCAAACAGACCACCCTAACCTCGCCCCCAGGTCTCGACGAAGTGCGACCTTTGTTCGCCCACCCTGGCGGTCTAGACCAGCACAAAAACGGTCAGGTTTTTTGCCCTGAAAAAGTGCGCAAGCCTGACCTGGCGCAGCTTTCAGCGAAGTTTGCGACTTTTCGCCTTGTCAGCAGGGGCGTGCTGGGGTATCAGTGCCCTACCTGAAAAAACCGACCCCTGCGGACCCCTCCATGACAGTTGAAGTACCCCAGCCCCACGACCCTGCCAGCAGCAAACCGGCCGGCCGCATCCGCCAGAAAAACCAGGCGGCCATCATCAAGGCCGCCGAAGACGAATTCGCCCTGCACGGTTTCAAGGGCACCAGCATGAACAGCATCGCCCAGGCGGTGGGGCTGCCCAAGGCCAACCTGCACTACTACTTCAGCAACAAGCTGGGCCTTTACCTGGCGGTGCTGGGCAATATCCTCGAGCTGTGGGACAACGCTTTCAGCAACCTCAGCGTCGACGATGACCCGGCCACGGCCCTGGCCGGTTATATCCGCGCCAAGATGGAGTTCTCCCGCCGCCACCCCAAGGCCTCGCGCATCTTCGCCATGGAAGTGATCAGCGGCGGCAAGCACCTGTCGACCTTCTTCGACCAGGACTATCAGGACTGGCTGCGTGGGCGTGCCGCCGTGTTCGAGGCCTGGATCCAGGCCGGCAAGATGGACCCGGTGGACCCGGTGCACCTGATCTTCCTGCTCTGGGGCAGCACCCAGCACTACGCCGACTTCGCCTCGCAGATCTGCCGTTTTACCGGCCGCACGCGCCTGACCAAGGAAGACTTCGCCGTGGCCAGCGACAACCTGGTGACTATCATCCTCAAGGGTTGCGGGCTGACGCCACCACCACGCTAAGCCTTTAACCCTAGGGTGGATGGTGCTGTATCCATCCACCCTACAGCGCCCTCCTCGCTCGCAAAAAAATCTGCAACCTTGCTTAACCCGATAGGTCAGATAGCTTCGTCTACTCTCGGGAATCTATGACGCCCAGGCGTTCACCACTGCAAGGATCTCCTTATGCTCAATCGCCAGACCCTCACCACTCTCTTTGCTGCTGCCTCCCTGAGCCTGCTAAGCCTGGGCGTACAGGCCATGGAACCACGCTATAACCAGGTGGCGCTTCGCGCCGAGGTCAACCGGGAAATCGCCCATGACCTGATGCACGTGACCTTCTACAGCGAAGCCCAGGACAAGGACCCGGCCAGGCTGGCCGCGCAGATCACCACTGAACTCAACCAGGCCATGGGCCTGGCGCGCAGCGTCAAGGGCGTGCAGGTGGCCCTGGGCAGCCGCCATAGCTACCCGGTGTATGACGACAAGGGCCAGCGCATCACTGCCTGGCGCGAACGCGCCGAACTGCGCCTGGAAAGCGCCGACTTCGGCGCCCTCTCCACCCTGACCGGGGAAATGCTGCAGAACCTGAAGATGGCCGGCATGCACTTCAGCATCGCCAACGACACCCGCAAGCGCGAGGAAGACAGCCTGCTGAAAGATGCCGTGGCCGCCTTCAAGGCCCGCGCCCAGTTGGCCACCGAGGCCCTGGGTGGCCGCGGCTACAAACTGGTCAGCCTGAACCTCAATAGCGGCGGGTTCCACAGCCCCATGCCGCGCATGGCGGCGATGAAGGGGGCAGCCATGATGATGGAGGCCGCCGTCACCCCGGAGGTCGAGGCCGGCAGCAGCCAGGTCAGTGTCAATGCCGATGGCGTGATCGAGGTCATGTTGCCCTGAGCCCAGGACATCGCGGACCTGTAGGAGCGGGCCATGCCCGCGAGCCCAATCGCGGCCAGGGGCCGCTCCTAGGCATGGCCACTAAAAGTCAGCTGATATGACAGCCCCCCGTTTGCTGTAGGGCAGCACTTCATCGAAAGCGGCAGACAGGCCCCTGGCTGCATTGGCTTTGGCAGCCTAGCCCCGACCAAAAAAGCGATAGAACTCGCGCATTTCGGCCTGGGCATCGCTGACGCTGACCGGGGTAAAACGCAGCGGGCGGTGTGGTGGGCACTGGGCCAGGCGGCCCTGATCCAGCGGGTGCAGCCAGCCCAGCAGGGGGTAGCCGCCCATGGTCTGGTGGTCGGCCTGAAGGATAATCGGCTGGCCATCCGGCGGCACCTGAATGGCGCCACGACTGACGCCCAGCGACCACTGCCGGCTCGGCACCTGCAACGCCTCGCCCTCCAAGCGGGCGCCCATGCGATCGGAGTGCGGACTGAGCTGCCAGACCTGGGCGAAGAAGGCTTGCAGCTGATCCTCCTCGAAGCTCGCGGCGTCGCCACCGGTGATCACCCGCAGCAGCGGCTTGGCCTGGTAGTCCGGCTGAAACGGCCAGGGTACGCTGACCTGCCGCAGGAAGCTGGCCGCCCGGCAGGCCAGATGATCCCCCACCTGCAGCGCCCGCCCGGTTCCATCCACACCCCCCAGGCCCTCGCGCATCTGACTGCTGACGCTGCCCAGCACCGCCTCGGCGACGAAGCCCCCCGGCACCGCCAGGTAGACGCGCTGGCCGCTGCGGGCATAGCCCAGGCGCAGCAACTGACCACGGCGCAGCGGCAGGCGGGTCCATAGCGGCATGGGTTGCTCGTCGATAAACAGCGGCGCCTCGGCCCCACACAGGGCCACCCAGGTATCCAGTTCGGCTTCCAGCTGCACATCGCCCAGGGCGATTTCCAGCAACGGCGTGCCCCAGGGATTTTCCAGCAGGCGATTGGCCCAGGCGGCGGCCTGCAGGTCCATCACCCCGGACGGCGATACGCCCAGGTGCTGCCAGCCATGACGCCCGCCATCCTGCAGCAGGCTCTGCGGGCCCGGTTTGAGCACGCGTAGGCCTTTCACAGCAGCCCGCCTTCGGTGATAAAACCGGCTTCATCTATCGCGCGAAAACGCACCCGGTCGCCCTGATTCAGCGGGCAGGGTGGTGTGCGGCTCAGATCGAACAGCGGCCAGGGGCAGCGCCCCAGCAGATGCCAGCCACCGGGCGAGGCGAACGGGTAGATGGCGGTCTGGCGCTCGGCGATGGCCAGACTGCCGGCCGGCACGTTCAAGCGCGGCGTGGCCCGGCGTGGCAATACCAGGCGCGGGTGCAGCTGGCCCAGGTAGGCAAAGCCCGGGGCAAAGCCGATGGCACCCACCCGGTACTCGCCCGCCGCATGCAGCTCGATCACCTCGGCGACACTCAGTTGGCACAGGCGCGCCACCTCATGCAGGTCCTCGCCGTTATAAAGAATCGGCAATTCATGCAGCCGGCCAGGTCTTTGCAGCCCGGGCTGAGCCAGCCAGGCTTCCAGCAGCGGCTTAAGCTGCTCGGCCAGGGCCAGGTGGTCGGTTCGACTCAGGTCATAGTGCAGCAACAGGCTGGTCCAGCCCGGCACCCGGTCCAGCAGCAGATGGCCCAGGCGCTGATCAATTTGCTCGGCCAACCGGGCGATACGCCCGGGCAGCTCGGCATCCGGCTCCTCGGCCAGTACCAGCAGCAGGGCCTCGGCTCCGGCGGGCTCGATGCGAATCATCGCTGCGGCCCAACGCTCACGACAACGCGTCCAGCTGCGCGCGCAGACGGCGCAGCACGGCCAGCGACTCGGCATTGTCGCCATGCACGCACAGGCTGTCGGCCTGCAGGCGCAGGGGCCTGCCATCGATATCGGCGAAGGCCTCACCCTGGGCGATGGCCAGGGCCTGGTCGAGGATGCGCTGCGGCTCATGATGCACCGCACCGGCCAGGCGCCGCGGCGCCAGGCGGCCATCGGCCAGGTAGGCGCGATCGGCGAAGGCCTCGAAGATCAGCGGCACCCCGGCCGCCTCGGCCAGGCGCCGCTCGCGGCTGTTATCGGCCAGGGCCAGGGTCATCAGCGGCAGGCCCGCCCGGTAGCGGGCGCAGGCCTCCAGCACCGCGGCGAACAGCGTGTCATTGGCCAGCAGGTCGTTGTACAGGGCGCCATGGGGTTTGACATAGGCCAGCTGGCTGCCCGCCACCCGGCAGAAGGCGTCCAGGGCGCCGAGCTGATAGAGCAGCATGGCCGTCACCTCCTCCGGCGCGCAGGCCATATGCCGGCGGCCGAAGCCCTGCAGGTCCGGGTAGGCGGGGTGGGCACCGATGCTGACGTCATGCTGGCAGGCCAGCGCGACGGTGCGTTGCATGGTCAGCGGGTCGCCGGCATGAAAGCCGCAGGCCAGGTTGGCCTGATCCACCAGGGCCATGGCATGGGCATCGTCGCCCATGGTCCAGGCGCCGAAGCTTTCACCCATATCGCAGTTGAGCAGGATCGTTTTCATGCCCACAAGCTTAGAGC
>JBFHPI010000096.1:0-8951 GCA_041592855.1 Pseudomonas sp. | reverse complement strand
CGCTGTCGCTGGAACGCCAGCGCGAGCGCGACAACCGCCTGCTGCTGCTGGACGAGCGCACCACCATCGCCCGCGAGCTGCACGACTCCCTGGCCCAGGCGCTGTCCTACATGAAGCTGCAGGTCAGCCGCCTGCAAACCCTGATCCGCCGTGGCGAATCCGCCGAACAGCTGGAGAGTATCAGCGAGGAACTGCGCGAGGGCCTGAACAATGCCTATCGCCAACTGCGTGAGCTGCTCACCACCTTCCGCCTGCAGATTCACGATGGTGGCCTGCACCAGGCGCTACAGGATACGGCCCGGGAGTTCGCCGAACGCGGCAGCTTCCATGTGCACCTGCACAGCCCTGCCCTGGCCTTCCAGCTGTCGGCCACCGAGCAGATCCACCTGTTGCAGATCGCCCGCGAGGCGCTCTCCAACTGCGCCCGCCACGCCCAGGCCGAGCATGCCTGGCTGCGCTTGCAGCAGGTGGGCGAAGAGGTGGAACTCTGCGTGGAAGACGATGGCTGCGGCATCCGTGAAGGCTTCGACAGCCGCCAGCACCATGGCCTGAGCATCATGCAGGAGCGCGCCCGCAGCCTGGGCGGTAGCCTCACCATCAGCCCCAGAGAAGGCGGCGGCACGCACCTGAACCTGCGCTTTCGCCCGGAGTTTCTCGACCTACGTGAAAACAAGGAGCCCGCATGAACACCACAGCAGCCCATACCCTGCTGCTGGTCGACGACCATCCCATGATGCGTCGCGGCCTACGCCAGCTGCTGGAGCTGGAGGACGACCTGCAGGTGATAGGCGAAGCCAACAACGGCATCGAAGCCCTGGAGATGGTGCGCGAACTGCGCCCGGAGCTGATCCTGCTGGACAACAACATGCCCGAGCTCAATGGCGTGCAGACCCTCAAGCGCCTGCGTGAACAGAACTTTCCCGGCAAGGTGCTGCTGTTTACCGTTTCCGATGATGAAGACGATGTGCGCGACGCCATGCGCCTGGGCGCTGACGGTTACCTACTCAAGGATATGGAGCCGGAAATCCTTATCCAGCAGATTCGCCT
This sequence comes from Pseudomonas sp., assembly GCA_041592855.1. Taxonomy (GTDB): domain Bacteria; phylum Pseudomonadota; class Gammaproteobacteria; order Pseudomonadales; family Pseudomonadaceae; genus Aquipseudomonas. The sequence goes on along the minus strand of JBFHPI010000096.1, from coordinate 7,904 downwards.
GGCCCTGCAGGGCGCCCTGGTGATCAGCCCGGCCCTGACCCGGGTGCTGGCCCAGGCCCTGCGCAATCCGCCCAGCGCCAGCCAGCTGGACCTCACCGACCGCGAACGCCAGGTGCTGAAAATGATCGCCGCCGGCAGCAGCAACAAGGTGATCGGCAACAAGCTGGGCATTACCGAGGGCACGGTGAAGGTTCATGTGAAGAACCTGCTGCACAAACTTGGCCTGCGCTCACGGGTCGAGGCCGCGGTCTGGGCGCTGGAGCACCTGCGCTAGGCCCGCGGTTCAGGGCTGGTAGAGAAAGCTGTCGTCCAGGGCATCGGCGGATTCGATGGTCACCCCCAGGTCTTTGAGCAAGCCATCGCTCAGGCCATAGATCCAGCCATGCACGGCCAGGGGCTGACCGCGATTCCAGGCGTTCTGCACAATGGTGGTGTGGCACACATTGCGCACCTGGCGCTGCACATTCAGCTCGCACAGCAAGTCCACCCGCGCGTCGGCCTCCAGCCCGACGAACTGCTCGCGGTGCTGGTGATACAGCGCCTTGAGCGCCCGCAGCCAGTTGTCGATCAAGCCCAGTTCTTCATGCCCCAGGGCCGCCCGCACGCCGCCGCAGCCATAGTGGCCGCAGACGATGATCTGCCGCACCTTGAGCACATCCACGGCAAACTGCAGCACCGAGAGAAAGTTCATATCGGTGGCCACCACCATATTGGCCACATTGCGGTGCACGAACAGCTCACCCGGCATCAGCCCCACCACTTCATTGGCCGGCACCCGGCTATCGGAACAGCCGATCCAGAGAAACTCCGGACGCTGCTGACGGGCCAGACGGGCGAAGAAATCCGGATCGCGGCCACGCAGGGTTTCCGACCAGAACCTGTTGTTGCTGAGCAATTGCCCGATTTCGATGGCCATGCTGACACCTCGCGTTTGGCTGCCTGGGCTGCAGATAAGCACGCCGCAGAGCGCAAAACCTTGTCGTTGATCAAGTCAGGTCAGCCGGTCAAAACCCTCCTGAACAGCCCCAGGCGCTCTAATGCGAGGCTTGCAGCCGCCCCGCTACCTCTTTGGCGGTAGCGCCTCGGAGGAATGGGCGCAGCGCCCTGCCCGGCCTAGGATGAGACTCAAGGAGGTGCCCCATGCTCACCGATGCCAGCACCCTGGCCGCCATGCGCCAACATCATCTGTTCGGCAGATTGCCCGACGCGGCCTTTCAGGAGGTATGCAGCCTGGCCATCGTGCGCCGCCTGGACAGCGCGGCCTGCCTGTTTCACCAGGGCGACAAGGCCGAGCGTTTCTATCTGCTGCTGCAGGGCCAGATCAAGCTGATGCGCCTGCTGCCCGAGGGCCAGGAGAAGCTGGTGGAGGTGATCAGCGCCGGCCAGAGCTTTGCCGAGGCCCTGCTGTTCAGCGGCATCGACAAGTACCCGGTTACCGCCGTGGCCCTGCGCGACAGCCAGCTGATCAGCATCGATGGCGCCCACTACCGGCAGCTGCTGGAAGAGCAGCCGAAGATCTGTCTGGACCTGCTGGCCGCCTTCAGCATCCGCCTGCACCAGCGTCTCAACGAGATCGACACCCTGACCCTGGCCAACGCCAGCCGTCGTGTGGCCCGCTATCTGTGCCAGCAGCAGGCCGAATGCCACGGACCGATCCAGCTCAACGTGCCCAAGCGCCTGATCGCCTCGCAGCTGGGCATCCAGCCGGAAACCTTCTCGCGCATCCTGCATCGCCTGATCGACAAGGGCCTGATCGCCATGGAGCGGCGCAATATCCAAGTGCTGGATGGCGCCAGCCTGGCCACCTACTGCGACTGAGAGGTAAGCCCCATGCGCAACCCCGAACTGCCCCTGGTCTATTCCTGCTCCGGCTGCTCCAACGTGGCGCAGCTGGCCAACACCCTGGCGGTGCGCCTGGACCGCGCCGGCCTGGCCGAGATGTCCTGCATCGCCGGGGTCGGCGGACGGGTCGCCTCCCTGGTCAACAAGGCCAACAGCGGCCGCTCCATCCTGGCCATCGACGGCTGCCGCCTGCAATGCGTGCGCGGCTGCCTGGACCAGCATGGGGTCAAGGCCGACCTGCACCTGGTGCTCAGTCAATACGGTTTGAAGAAACGCTACGGCGAGGATTTCTCCAGCGACGAGGCGGATCGCCTGTTCCATGAGGTCAGCGGCCTGATCGCCAGCGACCGCTTCCCGCCGCGCAAGCCCGACAAGCCGGAGCTGAGCCTGGTGGAGTAAGGCCCCAGGCCGCCGCGACTACACCGTGCGGGAAAAACGCTTGGCGCCCTGTTCGCTCAGGTAGGCATCGAAGGCCATGGCCACGCTGCGCATCATCAGCTGCCCCTGGGGCAGCAGGGTCAGGCTGTCGTCAGCCAGCCGCACCAGACCATCCTCGACATGGCTTTGCAACTGCGCCAGGGCGGCCGCGAAATACTCCTGGAAGTCGATACCGTGCTGCGCTTCGATCTGCGCATAGTCGACCCGGCCATGGCACATCAGGGCGGTGATCACATCACGGCGCAGGCGATCATCGTCATTCAACTGATAGCCGCGCTGCACGGGCAACAGCCCGGCATCGAGACGGGCGTAATACTGCGAAAGCTCCTTGACGCTCTGGCTGTAGCTGTCGCCCACCTTGCCGATGGATGACACCCCCAGGCCAATCAGGTCGCAGTCGGCATGGGTGGAGTAGCCCTGGAAATTGCGCTGCAGGGTGCCCTGCTCGCGGGCCAGGCTCAGCTCGTCATCCGGCAGGCCGAAGTGATCCATGCCGATATACACATAGCCGGCCGCCGTCAGCCGCTCGATGGTCAGCTCCAGCAGTTCCATCTTGCGCTCGGGCGGCGGCATGTCTTCGCGGCGGATCAGACGCTGGGCGCGTACCCGCTCCGGCAAATGGGCGTAACTGTAGGCGGCGATGCGATCCGGGCGCAGGTCGATCACCTTGTCCAGGGTCACGGCAAAGCTGCTGCGGGTCTGCAGCGGCAAGCCGTAGATCAGATCGACGCTGACCGACTTGAACGCGGCAGCCCGGGCCGCCGCCACCAGCTCGCGCACCTGCGCCTCGCTCTGCAGGCGGTTGACCGCCGCCTGAACGGCGGCATCGAAATCCTGCACGCCAAAGCTGAGGCGATTGAAGCCCAGCCCACGCAGCTGATGGATCTGCTCGGGGCTGACCGTGCGCGGATCGACCTCGATGGAAAACTCGTGGGCATCGCTGTCATCCAGGTTGAAGGCCCCATGCAACGCGGCCATCAGCTCCGCCAGCTGGGCATGGCTCAGGTAAGTGGGCGTGCCGCCACCGAGGTGCAACTGGGTCAGCCGCCGCGAAGGGGCGAACAGGGCGCCCTGCATGGCGATTTCCCGCTTCAGGTACTCCAGGTATTCGACGGCGCGGTGGGTCTTCTGGGTGATGATCTTATTGCAGGCACAGTAGTAGCAAAGGCTTTTGCAGAACGGGATATGGATATACAGCGACAGCGGCTTGGGCGTTGGCGCAGCATTGCTCTGCCGGGCGGCGGCCAGGTAATCATCCAGGGCAAAGGCCGCATGAAACTGCGGCGCGGTCGGATAAGAGGTGTAGCGCGGCCCGGGGCGGTCGTACTTTTCGACCAGGGTGCGGTTGAAACTCATCGGCTGGTGCATGGCTGCTCCCCTACAGACAGGTATCGGCCACCCAGGTGGAAGGCTGGCGAAACAGGACGGCTCGGCTGATTGGCGCATCGGCAGCCTGATCCTGCACGCTTCAGGGTCAGTGATTTAGCCCAGGCGCGCCATACCTCTGGGTAGGTATACCCCAAGGCCTGGCCCTGCCGGACGCCTGGATCTAGATCAGATTAAGCCGCCGCGCCAGCTTGCGCAGGTTGCTCGGATCAATCGCCAGGACCCGCGCCGCCGCAGCCCATTTGCCCTTGTGCTGAGCCAGGGCCGCCTCGATCAGTTCCCGCTGATAGCGCTCCATGGCCTGTTGCAGGCTCTCGTTCGGCGCCAAAGGCAGCGCCGCCGCAGGCAGATTGACCGGGGCCTGGGCCGGCCCGTCCAGGCCCAGCCAGGGCGCCTCGATGCTGAGCAGCGCGGTGCGCGACTCGGCCTGGCTGAGCACCTTGAGCGCGGCGCGGCTGATCACATGCTCCAGCTCGCGCACGTTACCGGGCCAGGCGTAGGCCAGCAGGGCGCGCTCGGCATCGGCCGACAGGCGCAGGCAGCGCAGGCCCAGGCGGGCACGGTTGAGTTCGAGAAAGTGCCCGGCCAGCACCAGCACATCGCGCCCCCGCTCGCGCAGCGGCGGGATATGCACCGGGTAGACCGACAGGCGGTGATAGAGGTCGGCGCGAAAACGCCCCTCGCGCACTTCGTCACGCAGGCGCCGATTGGTGGCAGCGATCACCCGTACATCCACATGCCGCGGGCGGTCGGCGCCCAGGCGCTGGATCTCGCCGTTCTGCAGGGCGCGCAGCAGCTTGGCCTGGATCGACAGCGGCAGCTCGCCGATCTCGTCGAGGAACAGGGTGCCGCCGTTGGCCGCCTCGAAGCGCCCGGGACGATCCTGCGCGGCACCGGAAAACGCCCCCTTCACATGGCCAAACAGCTCGCTCTCGGCCAGGGTCTCCGGCAGCGCCGCGCAGTTGACGTAGACCAGCGGCTTGCGTGAACGCGGCGAGTGGGCGTGCAGCCAGCGGGCAAACAGCTCCTTGCCCACCCCGGTTTCCCCCTGCAGCAACACCGGCAGATCGGAGTCCGCCACCACCCCCAGTTCGTCGAGCAGTTCACGCAGCACCGGGCTGCTGCCGAGGATTATGGCGCTGGCTTCGTCGCCATCCTCCACCAGTTCGCGCCGGGCCAGACGCAAGCTGCGCACCTCCCCCTCCAGCCGACTGACCCGCAAGCCGGCCTCGATCACCCAGGCGTAACGCTGCAAGCGCAGCCGGGCCTGGGCATCGAATTGCCCGGGCTGCAAGGCATCGAAGGTCACCGCACCCCACAGGCTGCCATCCAGATAGAGGCTCATGCCCATGCAGTCGTGCACCGGCAGCGGCTCGTCGGGGCTGTCCTCAAGCAGACCGTCATAGGGATCGGGCAGCTCGCTGTCGGCGGCAAACTGCAGTGGCTCGCGCTGGGCCAGGATCTGGGCCAGGCGCGGGTGGCTACCGATGGCAAAGCTGCGCCCGAGTACTTCATGGGCCAGGCCAACGGCGGCTTGCGGGCGCAAGCTGGCGCCGTCCAGACGCAGCAGCACCACGGCGCTGCAGGCAAACTCCTCGCGCAAGCTGACGACCAGGCGCTGCTGGCGCACAGCGGGGGGCAATTCGCAGGTCAAGTCTGCCAGCAGGCCATCCTGCAACGGGGTGAAATCTACCATTTCGGGTACCTATAACCTTGTTTTGCTCGGGTAGATTAAACCCGAAAGCTGCGCAAACCCTTGATTTTCGTCACTTCTGAAAGCGGCACGGGAGTTGCGATAGAGCAATCAGTCCCTAGCCTGAAAAGGATGACGTAATGACTGCTCAATTGCTCGACCACACCCTTGGCAACCTGGCCAGCCGAATTCCCGGCGCCACCCGGGTGTTTCATACCTTCCACCTGGATTTCTGCTGCGGCGGCCAGAAGACCCTGCGCCAGGCATCGCTTGAGCGCGGCCTCGATGCCCAGCAGGTAGAAGAACAGCTGCTGTCGCTCAACCCCGATGAGCACCCTGAACAGGACTGGCGCAGCGCCTCCGACGACCAGCTGATCGAACACCTGCTGGAACGGTATCACGACGTGCATCGGCAGCAGCTGCCGGAATTGATCCGCCTGGCAGCCCGGGTCGAACAGGTGCATGGCGCCCGTGAAAACTGCCCGCGCGGCCTGACCGACCTGCTGCTGGGCATGCTGCAGGAACTGGAAAACCATATGCAGAAGGAAGAGCAGATTCTCTTCCCCATGATCCGCCAGGGGCAGAACCCGATGCTGGGCGGCCCCATCTCGGTGATGCGCTTCGAGCACGACCAGCATGGCGATGCCCTGGAGAAAGTCATCATCCTGACCAACGACATGCAGCCACCGGCCAACGCCTGCAACACCTGGCGTGCCCTGTACCGCGGCCTGGACGAGCTGCGCCGCGACCTGATGCAGCACATCCACCTGGAAAACAACCTGCTGTTCCCGCGGGCCCTGGGTGAGGAGATGCAAAATGGGTGAGTACCGCAAACTCTGGTGGCTATTGATCGCCGTGCTCGGCCTGACCTTCTGCGTGCTCGGCTGGTTTGGCCGCGAGGTTTATCGCCAGGCGCCGCCGATCCCGCAACAGGTGCAAAGCGCCGACGGCCAACTGCTGTTCACCGGCGAGGACATCCTCGATGGCCAGACCGCCTGGCAGAGCGTGGGCGGCATGCAGCTCGGCTCCATCTGGGGCCATGGCGCCTACCAGGCGCCGGACTGGAGCGCCGACTGGCTGCACCGCGAACTGAGCGCCTGGCTCGACCTGGCCGCGCAGCAAGGCTACGGCCGGCCCTATGCCGAGGTGGACGAAGACCACCAGGCTCTGCTGCGCCAGCAGCTCAAGCGCGAATACCGTGGCAATGGCGTGCAGGGTGAGGTGCTGGTACTGAGCGAGCGCCGCCTGCAAGCCTTCGAACAGACAGCAGCCTACTATGACGCCCTGTTCGGCAACGACCCGGCCCTACAAAACAGCCGCAAAAGCTTCGCCATGAAGGAGAACACCCTGCCCGACGCCGCCCGGCGCGAGCAGATGACCCAGTTCTTCTTCTGGACGGCCTGGGTCGCCGCCACCGAGCGGCCGGGGCATGACGCCACCTACACCAACAACTGGCCCCACGAGCCGCTGATCGACAACGTGCCCACTGCGGAGAACCTGATCTGGTCCATCGTCAGCGTGATCCTGCTGATCGCCGGTATCGGTTTCCTGGTCTGGGCCTGGGCCTTCCTGCGCGATCACGAGGAGGACGAACCGGCTGCACCGGCCCACGACCCGCTCAGCCTGGTCGGCCTGACGCCCTCGCAGAAGGCGCTGGGCAAGTACCTGCTGCTGGTAGTCGGGCTGTTCGCCTTCCAGGTCATGATCGGCGGCGCCACCGCCCACTACACGGTGGAGGGCCAGGATTTCTATGGCTTCCCGCTGTCACAGTGGTTCCCCTACTCGCTGCTGCGCACCTGGCACATCCAGAGCGCGCTGTTCTGGATCGCCACCGACTTCCTCGCTGCGGGTCTGTTCCTCGCACCCATCATCAATGGCGGCAAGGATCCAAAGTTCCAGAAGCTCGGCGTCGATCTGCTTTTCTGGGCGCTGGTGGTCGTAGTGCTGGGCTCCTTCGTCGGCAACTACCTGGCCATCGCCCAGATCATGCCGGCAGAGTGGAGTTTCTGGCTCGGGCATCAGGGTTATGAATACGTCGACCTGGGTCGCCTGTGGCAGATCGGCAAGTTCACCGGCGTGGCCTTCTGGCTGCTGCTGATGCTGCGCGGCATCCTGCCGGCCTTCCGCCAGCCCGGCGACAAGAACCTGCTGGCCTTGCTGTCGGCCTCGGTGATCGCCATCGGCCTGTTCTACGGCGCCGGCTTCGCCTACGGCGAGCGCACCCATCTGTCGGTGATGGAGTACTGGCGCTGGTGGGTGGTGCACCTGTGGGTGGAGGGCTTCTTCGAGGTGTTCGCCACCACCGCGCTAGCCTTTATCTTCTCCAGCATGGGCCTGGTGTCCAAGCGCATGGCCACCACCGCCAGCCTGGCCTCGGCCTCGCTATTCATGCTCGGCGGGGTGCCCGGCACCTTCCACCACCTGTACTTCTCCGGCACCACCACGCCGGTGATGGCGGTAGGTGCGACCTTCAGCGCCCTGGAAGTGGTGCCGCTGATCGTGCTCGGCTACGAGGCCTGGGAGAACTGGCGGCTGAAGAGCCGTG
>JBFHPI010000095.1:0-8969 GCA_041592855.1 Pseudomonas sp. | reverse complement strand
GTGCAGCGCTCTCTGGAAGGCTTTACCCGCTCCCTGGGCAAGGAAATCCGCCGTGGTGGCAACGTGCAGTTGCTCTATGTCGGCAAGGGCGGCGAGGCGCAACTGGAAGGCGCCCTGCGCTTCTTCCTGTCGCCGAAAAGCGCCTATGTCTCCGGGCAGGTGCTGCGCCTGGGCGCTTGCAGCGAACAGGTCAAGGACTGGAGCCGCCCTCTGGCCGGCAAGCAGGCGCTGGTCACCGGCGCCTCGCGCGGCATAGGTGCGGCCATCGCCGAAACCCTGGCCCGCGATGGCGCCGAGCTGCTGCTGCTGGATGTGCCAGCCGCCAAAGCGGCCCTCGATGGCCTGGCCGCCCGCCTGGGCGGGCGCAGCCTGGCCCTGGATATCGGCGCCGAGGATGCAGCCGCGCAACTGATCGAAGCCCTGCCGGACGGGGTGGATATCGTCGTGCATAACGCCGGCATCACCCGCGACAAGACCCTGGCGAAGATGAGCGACGACTTCTGGAACTCGGTGATCAAGGTCAACCTCAGCGCCCCTCAAGTGCTGACCCAAGCCCTGCTGGACGCCGGCACGCTGCACGACAACGGCCGCGTGGTGCTGATCGCCTCGATCAGCGGCATCGCCGGCAACCTCGGCCAGACCAACTACGCGGTGAGCAAGGCTGGGGTGATCGGCCTGGCCCAGGCCTGGGCCCCGGTCCTGGGCAAGCGGGGCATCAGCATCAATGCAGTGGCCCCCGGTTTTATCGAAACCCAGATGACCGCCGCCATCCCCCTGACCATCCGTGAAGCCGGGCGGCGGATGAACTCGATGAACCAGGGCGGCCTGCCCCAGGATGTGGCCGAAGCCGTGGCCTGGTTTGCCCAGCCAGGCAGCGGCGCGGTCAGCGGTCAGGTACTGCGGGTATGTGGACAGAGCCTGCTGGGGGCCTGATCGCCGCCAGCAGATCGATATCGCCCTAGGACGACAGATAGGACGAACGGGTCAGCCCCAGACGCAGCGCATCGAGGAACTGGGTGCGTTCGCCGGCGCTGATCCTGGCGCTGGCCACCTTGTCGCGGTAGTGGGTCATCAGCTCCTCGGGCGACAGGTGCACATAGCGCAGCATGTCCTCGATGGTGTCGTGGGTTTCGATGCCGGCGTGATACAGGCTGCCATCGGCGTTCTGGTAGATGTTTACCGAGTCGGTGTCACCGAACAGGTTGTGCATATCACCGAGGATTTCCTGGTAGGCGCCGACCAGGAAAATACCCAGCACATAGTCCTCGCCCTCGCGCAATTCATGCACCGGCAGGCTGGTCTCGATCGACTGCTCGTCGACGTACTGGCGGATCTTGCCATCGGAGTCGCAGGTCAGGTCCTGCAGCACGGCGCGCCGCAGCGGCTCCTCGTCCAGGCGCGACAGCGGCAGGATCGGCAGGATCTGGCCGATGGCCCAGGTGTCCGGCAGGCTCTGGAACACCGAGAAGTTGCAGATGTATTTGTCCGCCAGTTTGTCATTGAGCTCGTCGAGCACCGCCCGGTGCGAACGCTGGCGCGCCTTGAGCTGGTTGTGCAGGCGCCGGCAGATGGCGAAATAGCACTGCTCGGCCAGGGCCTTCTGCGCCAGGCTGAGCTTGCCCGCCGAGTACTGCGCGGCCACCTCCTCGATATAGTGGGTGGCGCGCCAGTAGGTCTCGGCGACCATCTCCGGGTCGCTGTCGTCGAGCAGATCGATCAGTACCTGCAGCACTTCCGGCTGCTCGGCATCGGCATCGATCTGCGGCACCACATCGTTGTGCTTCTCCACGTCAGTCACCTGCACCAACAGGATGGCGTGGTGCGCGGTCATGGCCCGGCCACTCTCGGAGAAGATATGCGGGTGGGGGATCTCCTGGCGGTCGCAGAACTCCTTGAGCATGTCGACCACGGCATCGGCGTAGTCCTGCATGTCGTAGTTGATCGAGCTGGCGTTGCGCGAGTGGGTGCCGTCGTAGTCCACGCCGAGGCCGCCGCCGACGTCGATATGATCCACCGGCAGCCCCAGGGCACGCAGTTCACCGTAGTAGCGGATAGCCTCGCGAAAGCCCTTGCGGTAGTCGGCGATATTGGCGATCTGCGAGCCCATATGGAAATGCAGCAGGCGGATGCCCTGATCCAGGCCGGCGGCCTTGAAGCGCTCGACCACCTGCAGGATCTGTGCGGCGGACAGGCCGAACTTGGACTTCTCGCCGCCGGTGTCGGCCCACTTGCTCGAGGCCAGGGAGGACAGGCGCACACGCAGGCCGATCTGCGGCGCGACCTTGAGTTCGGCCGCCTCCTCGATCACCAGGCGCACCTCGGATTCCTTCTCGATCACGATAAACACGTTATGGCCGAGCTTCTGCCCCATCAGCGCCAGGCGGATGAATTCGCGGTCCTTGTAGCCGTTGCAGACGATGGTGCCGCCCTTCGGCGCCAGCGCCAGCACCGCCAGCAGCTCGGGTTTGGAGCCGGCCTCCAGACCGATGGAGACGTTCTGCGTGGCGATGATGTTCTCCACCACCGCCTCCTGCTGGTTGACCTTGATCGGGTACAGCGCGGTGTACGCGCTCTGGTACTCATGGCGGGCGATACTGGCGTCGAAGGCGCCGGTCAGGCGTCGCACGCGGTCCTGCAGGATGTCCGGGAAACGCACCAGCAGCGGCAGCGACAGGCCGCTCTGACGCAGCTCATCGACCTGCGCCGAGAGGTCGATGGGCGCACTGTCCGGGCCATTGGGACGCACTTCGACGCGGCCGGCATCGTTGATCGAGAAGTAACCGGCGCCCCAGTGGCGGATGCCATAGACACTGCGGCTGTCGGCCACCGTCCACTGGCTGCCATCGTCTTTGCGTGTGCGTCGTGCGGACATTGAAGTCTCCCGTATGGATAAGCAAGGCAGGCCTGGGGCCCGTCAGAAATGATAGAGGTGCAAGATGACGCCTGCGCGGCGGTTGACCCGCGCACTTCTGCAAAGTTTAGGAAAAGACCGCTCAGCCGCCGGATTTCTTTGCCTGAAAGCCGCGTTTGCTCAACTCGGCCAGCAACAACTCGACGTGGTCGCCCTGGATCTCGATCACCCCATCCTTGAGCGCACCGCCACAGCCGCAGCGCTTTTTCAGGGCACTGGCCAGCTCCCTGAGCGGCTCCTCGGCCAGCGCCACGCCGCTGATGGTGGTGACGGTCTTGCCGCCACGCCCCTTGGTTTCCCGGCGCACCCGGGCGATGCCGTCACCTTCGGGAATGCGCGTCTGTTTGCAGATACAGGCATCCACAGGCGCGCCGCAGTCCGGGCAGTGGCGACCGCTATCGGTGGAATAGACGAGACCGCCCAGGGCGGAGAATGACGAAGCTTTCTTGACCACCGGCTTTTCCTCAAAGGGGTCAGGATAGCGACAGGCCGACAGAGCGCCCCAAGGGCATCGACCGCGAAGCCCCACTCTGGCAGGGGCAGCGCACCCGGCACATGCGGCCGGGCTTAAAGGCCGCGCAGTGTAACGGCAAAGGCGGCGCTTGCTAAGTACGAATTTGCGTCATCGTGCGGTACTTTGGCGACGCCGTTCGTCATCGTGCACGCAACGCTCGGAGTCCGCGACGCCGTAGGGTGCGCCATGCGCACCGAAGCCCGGCACCGGGGAAAGGCGGTGCGCACGGTGCACCCTACCGGGCAGCCAGATAACGCTCAAGCGCCGCCAATGAATCCGGGCAATACGGCAGATGGCGGGTTTCCTCCAGCGCCTGCTCGACCGGGATGAAGCGCGCCTCCAATACCTCCTCCGGTTGCAGCACCAGTGGCGCGTCGGACACCGCCGAGTAGGCCCGGCACCACAAGCGGCTCTCAGGGGCGTCGTAGAAAAAGTGCGCGTGCTCGATCAGCGGCGCATCGAATATGCCCAATTCCTCGGCCAGCTCGCGCTCGGCCGATTCGGCGTAGCTCTCGCCCTCCAGCACCATGCCGCCGGCAGCCACATCCCAGTAGCCGGGGTACAGCGCCTTGCTCAGGGTACGCCGGTGCACACAGAGCAGGCCGGCCGAATTGAACAGCAGGATATAGCTGCCACGACCGATCAGGCGGCGCTCACGCAGCTCGCTGCGCAACACGCCACCCAGCGGGCGATCCTGCTCATCGACCCAGGCGATGCGCTCGGCATCGGAGGCAGCGCGATGAGCCGCCTCGGCTGCGCTCCAGCTCATCAATCAACCCTGGGACAGCAGCTGGCGCAGATCGATCAGGCCGGCATTGGCGCGGGAAATGTAGTTGGCCATCACCAGCGAGTGGTTGGCCAGCAGGCCGTAGCCGCTACCGTTGAGCACCATGGGACTCCACAGGGTTTCCTGGGCCGCCTCCAGCTCACGGATCACCTGACGCAGGCTGACGGTGGCGTTCTTCTTGGCCAGTACATCGGCAAAGTCCACCTCGATGGCACGCAGCAGATGAGCCAGCGCCCATGCCTGACCACGGGCCTCGTAGAACACGTTGTCGATCTGCAACCAGGGGGTCTTGTAGCTGCCCTCGCTGCCCTCAACACCTTCCAGATGCTCCGGCTCCAGCAGCTCGGTATTCAGACGCACCTGACCGACACTGGCGGACAGACGCTGGGACAGTGAACCGAGCCGGGTGGTGGCGTCACCCAGCCAGTTGCTCAGGTTATCGGCACGGGTATAGAACTGCGCGTTGGCCTGACTGGTGTCGGCCAGACGCCCTTGATAACGCTCCAGCAGCTTGATCGCGGCGGCATATTCCGACTCGGAAGCTGGCAGCGCCCAGCTCTTGTGATCGAAGTGAAACAGCGGCTCGGCCTTGGACAGATCCGGGTCTTCAGTCGATTGCGACTGCGAACGGGTGAAGTCCTTGCGCAGCGCCCGGGCAAAATCACGCACCTGCACCAGCACGCCGAATTCCCAGCTGGGCATGTTGTCCAACCACAAGCCGGGAGGGGCCAGGTCGTTGGCCAGGTAGCCACCCGGCTTGTGCAGCAGGGTACTGGCCACCTGCTTGAGGGTCGCCACCGAAGTGTAACCCTTGACCAGCTGGTGCCCTTGAGCCTGGGCGGCTGCCTCGGCCTGCTGCTGCACCGAAAATGGCGCAGGCTCCTGGCTCCAGTACCACCCCACCACCAGGGTCAGCAGCAGGTACAGGCCCAGACCACCAGCTACGGCGCGCCCGGCCCAACCACCGGCAAAATAGCTGCGTACATTGTCCACCGAGTTCGCCGCGCCATCGCGTGCGGTCGCGGTGCGCTTCTTCCAATCCAGCATGAGCGTGTCCTTTGTCTGTCTGTCAGGGCCCGACGGCAGAGCGCCATGGACCATTTGACCGCAACCCGGCAGCAGGGTTGCGCCATACCTGTGCACTATAAGTGAAGCAGCCGCCTGCTGCGCAGTGCCCGGCAACAAACTAAGGGTCTGTTACTTTTTTATTCGGGCCCGCACCATTACTGCCCACTGCGCAGAGCCCTGTAGCAAAACTGTGCAGCGGTAGACATATGGTTGGCGCCAGTTGATCGACGGCACTGGTAAAAGTCCCCGTCGGTGATAGCATCGGAGCAACTGAGCCATCAATGCGCCATCACTGAAACCAGGGCCATGACCGAGCACGAAGACCCCAGCCGCGACCGCCTCAAGCAACACTTCGCCCAGCGCGTAATCAACCAGGCTCGCCAAGTGCTGGAGATCTGGCAACGCCTGCAACGCAGCGAATGGCACGACAGCGGCCTGCAGGAGCTGAGCGAGGCCAGCTTGCTGTTGCAACGCTACGCCGAACGCTTCGAGCAGGCCGAACATGCCCAGCTGGCGCGGGATATCGGTCACTGCCTGCAGCTGGCCACGGACAACCGTGGGCGCCTCAACAGCCAGCTGATCAGCCAGCTGAGCGAGCTGATGCAGCGTCTGTCCCGCACCGGCCTGCGCCATGGCGACAATTTCGAGCAGACCATCCTGCCGCCCCTGCGCAAGCCCGTCTACCTGGCCCTGCAGCACCACGAGCAGGCCGAGCAGCTGGCTCAACGCCTGGCCTTTTTCGGCATGACCGCGGTGGCCCTGGACAGTGCCAGTGCGTTCCGTAGCGCCATGCTCGAACGCCACCCGGCGGCCATCCTGATGGAAGTGGATTTCTCCGGTCCGGGTCTCGGCCTGCAGCTGGCGGCAACCGTGCAGGAGGGCCTGGAGCAGAAGATCCCCCTGCTGTTCTTCAGCCACCAGGACACCGACACCCTGACTCGCCTGGCCGCCGTGCGCACCGGCGGCATGGAGTTCTTTACCGGCACTCTGGACGCCTCCAACCTGTTCGAGCGCATCGAAGTGCTAACCCACGTGGCCCAGTACGAACCCTACAAGGTACTGATCATCGACGACTCCAAGGCCCAGGCGACCCACACCGAACGGGTACTCAACAGCGCCGGGATCATTACCCGGACCCTGCTTGAGCCCCTGCAGGCCATGAACCAGCTGGCCGACTTCCAGCCGGACCTGATCATCCTCGATATGTATATGCCCGCTTGCAACGGCCCGGAACTGGCCAAGGTGATTCGCCATAACGACCGCTATGTCAGCGTGCCGATCATCTACCTATCCGCCGAGGACGACCTGGACAAGCAGCTGGACGCCATGAGCGAGGGCGGCGATGACTTCCTGACCAAGCCGATCAAGCCACGCCATCTTATCGCCACCGTGCGCAACCGCGCCGCCCGCGCCCGCAACCTCAAGGCGCGCATGGTGCGTGACAGCCTCACTGGCCTGTACAACCACACCCACACCCTGCAGCTGCTGGAAGACGCCCGCGTGCGCGCCGAGCGCGACGGCCAGCCGCTGAGCTTTGCCATGATCGACATCGACTACTTCAAGAAGGTCAACGACACCTATGGCCACCCCATGGGCGACCGGGTGATCAAGAGCCTGGCCCTGTTTCTCAAGCAGCGCCTGCGCAAGAGCGACCATATCGGCCGTTATGGCGGCGAAGAGTTCGCCGTGGTCATGCCAAACACCGACGCCCCGACCGCCAAGCGGGTGCTGAACGACATTCGCGAACGCTTCGCCCAGATCCAGTTCTCCGCCCAGCCCCATGATCTGTCCTGCACCTTCAGCAGCGGCATCGCCCAGCTCGCGCCCGAACTGGACGGCAAGCTGCTCTCGCAACAGGCCGATCAGGCCCTCTATGTGGCCAAGCATGGCGGGCGCAACCGGGTGGAAGTGTTCGGCGCATAAGGTGACGGCGCGCACACTGTCATAAGCCTGCAATCAAACCGCAATAACCTCAGCGCATCGGCCGCCCGCCCTATCCAGGCAGGCGGCACCGGCCCCCTCTACCCATCGGTCGAGCCCTATGCGCCTGAAATCCCTGACCAATCTCAACACCCTGCTGCTGGTGACCGTCTGCATCGCCCTGGCCGCCACCCTGTGGTGGTCGCAGCGTGCCTTGGAACGTCCCTACCAGCTGATGGCGCGCTACCTGAGCCTCTCCCAGCAGTTCCAGCAGCAGGTTTCCCACAACGTCCTTGGCTACCTGGACAGCGGCGACGCCCTGCGTCATAGCGCTGCGGTACAGGCCCTGGGCGAGCTGGAGCAGGCGCTGGACGAACTGCCCAGCGCGCTCGCTGCCAGCCTGCGCCCAGGCCTTGCCGAGCTGCAGGGGTTTACCGCCAACCAACTGCTGGCCGCCGGCAAGCTCTCCGGTGATCCGCAAGGCCTGCTCCTGCAGGCCGAGCGGGAGATGGACGGCGCCCTGGAGCAACTGGCCCAGTACGCCGACAACAGCACCGCCAGCGCAGCCGCCGATTATCGTCGCCCGCTGTTCTATGCCGCCCGCCACCTGGCCCGCCTGGGCCATGCCCGCGACCGTCTCATCAGCAGCGGCCGCAGTGAGCTGGCCAGCGAGCTGCAGCGCGAACTGGCGGCCCTGCAGCGCCAGGCCGAGAGTCTGCAGGCCCTACCCCTGCTCGGTGTTGAGGAAACGGCCAGCGCCGCCAGCAGCTTCGCCGACCTGCTCGGTCTAGACAGCGACGCCACCCAGGAAAAGGCCGAAGACCGTGGCGTGGCCCTCAAGCGCGATTTCGCCAGCCTGATCCAGCGCTATCCGGCGGAGCTGCAGCGCACCCGTGAACTGATCGAACAACGCGGCCAGCTGGCCAGCAGTACCCGCCAGCAACTGACCCAGGTGCAGGAGCAGCTGGCAGCCCTGGAACCTCTGGTGCGCGCCGAGCACGGACGCATCCAGGGTGAGGTGCAACTGATCCTCGGCCTGATGATCGGCCTGATCCTGCTGATTGCCCTAGTGGTGGACCGCATTCAGCGGCGCCTGACCCAGATCCTCACGCATCTGGTGCCCTCCCTCTCGGCCTGGGCTCAGGGTGATTTCGCCACGGATGTACACCTGGATTCGAAAATCCGCGAACTGGGCGATATCGAGGCGTCCCTCAATCGCCTGCGCGCGTATCTGGTCGATCTGGTCGGCACCATTCGCCTGCACGCCGAGGAAGTGGTGGGTTCCAGCCGTACCCTGGCCGACCTCAGCGGCGGCCTGCATGTGGGCGCCGAACGCCAGGCCGGCGACACCGCGCAAATCCGCGATGCCCTGGGCGAGCTGCAAGGCACCATTGCTCAGGTCGCCGGCGACGCCAGCCAGGCCGCCGGCGCCAGCCGCGACGCCGACCGCGCCCTGGAAAAAGGCCAGCGGGTGATTCGCCAGAGCCTCGACGGCCTGCACTCGCTGGTCGACGAGGTGCAGGGCAACGCCCAGGCCATCGAGCGCCTGGCCGAGGAGACCGCCACCATCGGCAATGTGCTGACGGTGATTCGCGGCATCGCCGAACAAACCAACCTGCTGGCGCTGAACGCCGCCATCGAAGCGGCCCGGGCCGGCGAGCTGGGCCGTGGCTTCGCCGTGGTGGCCGACGAGGTGCGCTCGCTGTCGCAACGTACCAGCGGCGCCACCGAGGAAATCCAGAACCTGATCGGCCGCCTGCAGCAGGCTG
>JBFHPI010000094.1:0-8972 GCA_041592855.1 Pseudomonas sp. | reverse complement strand
GAGGCGCTGAAGTTCTGGGATGAAATTGCCAAGACCAGCCCACGCTGCGCCAAGGTGGTGGAGATCTTCAAGAAATACAACGCTTTGATGGCCAAGGCGGGAGCGCCTTATCGCGGCTAGTTGTGCCGGCACGACGCGACGCCCGCGCCCTTTGGCGCGGGCGTTATTGTCTGGGCTACGCAGTGGGCCAGTTGTGCGTTGCAAGAGTCTTTGCCGCGATTGGCCTGGCGCCAGCCGTTAAACTGCGGGCCAGCCATTTATCACCCGATGCTTGCGAGAGTCCAGTATGACCAGCACTTACTTCGACAACCCTCAAGGTTATGGCCTGATCAGCCGCACCCTGCACTGGACGATGGCTCTGCTGCTGGGCTGGCAGTTCCTCACCGCGCTAACGCGGGTGCTGCTGGAAGAGTCCGCGCTGGACGAATTTATGTGGGGCACGCACAAGGCTGCCGGCGTGTTGCTGATGCTGCTGATCCTGCTGCGCCTGGTCTGGGCGCTGTACAACCGCCAGCAGCGCCCGCCGTCCGTCAGCCGAGCGGCGCGTCTGGGGCATATCCTGTTGTACCTGCTGATGCTGGGCATTCCCTTTTTCGCCCTGTTGCGCCAGTACGGCTCGGGGCGCGAGCTGACCGTCTTCGGCCTGCAGCTGATGCCGGGCTTTGCCGGCGACAAGATCGAATGGTTGATGCTGCCGGCCAATCTGTTTCATGCCTGGGCCGGCTGGCTGCTGCTGGTGCTGATCATCGGCCATGTGCTGATGGTATTCGTCCATCGCCGCCAGGGCCAGGATGTGCTGCCACGGATGCTGGGCAAGTAGCCTGGGCCCTGAACCAGTCTACATGGCAGATTTTTTTCCTAACCAACCCGCCAAGTTGCCAATCCTGTACCACACTCAATGGGTTTTCACCGGGCGTTTGGCCAGGCAGGGGTGTGGTATGGCATCGGGTGGTGGGTAGCCCCTGGATGCGCAGTATTGAGGTCGCCTGGAGCAACGACACCGGAGGTCGAATAACAACAAGAGACAGGGGTGTTTATGCTCAATCCGCGGGATGTCAAAACCGTCGAGGATGCCAAGCGCATTGTCGAGGAGCGCGGCCTCAGCCATATCAAGGTGGGGGTGTTCGATAACGATGGGGTGATGCGCGGCAAGTACCTGAGCCGCAGCAAGTTCTTCTCCGCCCTGGAGCACGGCTTCGCCTTCTGCGATGTGGTGCTGGGCTGGGATGTGAAGGATCAGCTTTACGACAACGCCCAGTACACCGGCTGGCACACCGGCTACCCCGATGCGCCGGTGCGGGTGCTGCCCCATACCTGCCGTGAGTTGCCGTTCGAGAACGGCATGCTGCTGTTTATCTGTGAGTTCGCCGGCGCCGCCGAGCAGGTTTGCCCACGGGGTACCCTGCGCCGGGTGGTGGAGCGCTGCCGGGAGATGGGCTTCGATGCCTTCGCCGCCCTGGAATATGAATTCTTTATGTTCGACGAAACGCCGGAGTCGGCGCGGGAGAAGGGCTTTCGCAACCTCAAGCCCTTTACCCCGGACTGGTTCGGCTATTCGATGATCCGCAACTCGGTGCATGCCGAGCTGTACCACGAGATCCTGGCCATGGCCGAAGCCATGGACTTTCCCATCGAGGGCCTGCACACCGAGACCGGCCCCGGCGTGCTGGAGGCGGCCATCGCCTATGACCAGGCCGAGTCGGCGGCAGACAAGGGCGCGCTGTTCAAGACCTTTATGAAGGTGCTGGCCCAGCGCAACGGCCTGATGGCCACCTTTATGGCCAAGTGGTCGGGCAAGTACCCGGGGCAGAGCGGGCATATCCATGTCTCCCTGCGCGACAAGGCCAGCGGCAAGTCGGCCTTCTTTGATCCGAGTCAGGCGCACAATATGAGCAAGCTGCAGCGGCATTTTCTCGCTGGGCAGCAGCGCCTGATGCCGGAATTTCTGTGCATGGTGGCGCCAACCCTGAACAGCTATCGGCGCCTGATCCCCGGCTTCTGGGCGCCCACCGATGCCACCTGGGGCGTGGAGAACCGCACGGCGGCGCTGCGGGTGATCCCCGGCACGGACAAGTCGCAGCGCCAGGAATACCGCCTGGGCGCCGCCGACGGCAATCCGTTTCTGGCCCTCTCGGTGGCCCTGGGCAGCGGCCTGTACGGAGTGATGCAGCAGTGGGAGCCCACCGCGCCGGTCACCGGTAATGCCTATGCGCAGAAGCATCCGGAGGAGTTGGCCCTGCCGCGCACCCTGTGGGATGCGGCGCAGCGCCTGAAGGCGTCCACCGCCGCTCGCGAGCTGTTCGGTGACGCCTTTGTCGAGCATTTTGCTGCCAGCCGCGAGTGGGAGGAGCGCGAATACCGCCGCCATGTCAGCGACTGGGAGCTGGATCGCTATTTCGAAATCATCTGATCGCGCCCCTCTCCCGCTGGCGGGGGAGGGCGCCGACCGCGACATGCCTTGTTCGGCGTAGCCGCGTCTCCACCTACGGAGCCCGTTATGAGCAAACTGCAATGCATCTCCCCCATCGACGGCTCGCTCTATGTCGAGCGTCATCTGGCCTCCAACCCCGAGGTGCTGGCCGCTCTGGCCAAGGCCGAGGCGGCCCGTGAGCCCTGGAAGCACACCCCGGTGAGTGAGCGGGTGGCACTGGTGCGCAAGGCCGTCGCTGCCTTTGCTGCCAAGGAGAGCCAGCTGGCCGAGGAGTTGTGCTGGATGATGGGCCGGCCGATCCGTTACGCCGCCGGCGAGATTCGCGGCTTTGTCGAGCGCGCCAGCTATATGGCCGATATCGCCGAGAGCGCCCTGGCCGATATCCAGGTGGCGGAAAAACCCGGCTTTATCCGTTTTATTCGCCGTGAACCCCTGGGCGTGGCCCTGGTGATCGCGCCCTGGAACTACCCCTACCTGACCGCCGTCAACGCCGTGGTGCCGGCCCTGCTGGCGGGCAACCCGGTGCTGCTCAAACACTCGGCGCAGACCCCGCTGTGCGCCGAGCGCATGGTCGAGGCCTTCACCGAGGCCGGTCTGCCCGAGGGGGTGTTCCAGTACCTGCACCTGAGCCATGTGGCCACCGAGCACCTGATCCACGCGCCGAGCGTTGCCCACGTGGCCTTCACCGGTTCGGTGCCGGGGGGCAAGATGGTCGAACAGGCCATCGCCGGGCGCTTTATCAGCGCCGGCCTGGAGCTGGGTGGCAAGGATCCGGCCTATGTGCGCTTTGACGCCGATCTCAAGCATGCGGTGGAGACCACCATCGACGGCGCCTTCTTCAACTCCGGGCAGTCCTGCTGCGGTATCGAGCGCATCTATGTGCACGAGTCGCTGTATGACGCCTTTGTCGAGCAGGCCGTGGCCCTGGTCAAGCAATACAAGCTGGGCCGCTCCGATGACCCGGACACCACCCTGGGCCCGCTGGTGCGCGCCGAGGCGGCGGATTTCGTTCGTGGGCAGATTCACGAGGCGGTGGAGCAGGGGGCCATTGCCCATCTGGTGCCTGCCGACTTTCCTCTGGACCACCCCGGCAGCCCCTATCTGGCGCCCCAGGTGCTGACCAATGTGCACCACGGCATGCGGGTGATGACGGAGGAATCCTTCGGTCCGGTGGTGGGCATTCAGAAGGTGCGCGACGACGCCGAAGCCCTGACGCTGATGAACGACAGCGAATTCGGCCTGACCGCCGCCATCTTCAGCCAGGACGTTGAGGCGGCCATGGCCCTGGCCGACCGGGTCGAGGCCGGTACGGTGTTTCTCAACCGCTGCGACTACCTGGACCCGGCCCTGGCCTGGACCGGGGTGAAGAACTCCGGGCGCGGCTGCACCCTCTCCAGCGTCGGCTTCGAGCACCTGACCCGGCCCAAATCCTTCCACTTCAAGACACAGCTGTGAGGCGCGCCATGGATCTTAAGCACTACCAGATGAACTGGAACTACCCGACCGCGATCCGCGTCGGCGCCGGCCGTATCCAGGAGTTGCCCCAGGCCTGCCGGGCTCTGGGCATGCAGGCGCCGCTGCTGGTCACCGACCCCGGCCTGGCGGCCCTGTCGATCATCGACCGGGCCCTGCTGCATTGCCGCGACGACGGCCTCAAGGCCGGCCTGTTCCATGGCATCAAGGGCAACCCCACCGGGCAGAACGTGATGGATGGGGTGGCCGCCTTCAAGGCCGGCAATCACGACGGGGTGATCGCCTTTGGCGGTGGCTCGGCCCTGGATGCCGGCAAGGCCATCGCCCTGATGGTCGGCCAGGATCGGCCGCTGTGGGATTTCGAGGACATTGGCGACAACTGCAACCGGGTCAAGGTGGCCGGCATGGCCCCGGTGGTGGCCGTGCCGACCACCGCCGGCACCGGCTCGGAAGTGGGCCGCGCCTCGGTGATCACCGATGAGGTGGCGCATATCAAGCGCATCATCTTCCATGCGCGCATGCTCCCGGCCCTGGTGATTCTCGACCCCGAGCTGTGCATCGGCCTGCCGGCCAAGATCACCGCCGCCACGGGTATGGACGCCCTGTCCCACAGCCTGGAGGCCTACTGCTCGCCGCTGTTCCACCCCATGGCCGAAGGCATCGCTCTGGAGGGCATGCGTCTGGTGCAACAGTACCTGCCGCGAGCGGTGAGCAAAGGCACGGATGTCGAGGCGCGGCTGCAGATGCTGGTGGCCTCCAGCATGGGTGCCACCGCCTTCCAGCGCGGCCTGGGTGCCATGCATGCCCTGGCCCACCCCCTGGGGGCGCTGTATGACGCTCACCATGGCCTGCTCAACGCGGTGCTGATGCCCTATGTGCTGGTAGCCAACCGCAGCGTGAGCGAGGCGCAGATGGAACGCATGGCGCGCTACCTGAATCTGGCCCCGCCGGGTTTTGCCGGGGTACTGGACTGGGTATTGCAGCTGCGTAGCGAGGTGGGCATCCCCCATAGCCTGGGCGAGATCGGCATCGACGACGCGCGTATCGAGCAGGTCGGGCAGATGGCCGAGGTCGACCCGTCCGCCGGCACCAACCCCATCGCCTATAGCGCAGCGCAGTACAGCGCGCTGTTCGAAAGGGCGCTCAAGGGGCAGCTGTAGGGTGCGCCGTGCGCACCTTGCAATGGGAGCGGTGCGCACGGCGCACCCTACGGGCATAGCCTCAGGCTTTGCCCGGTATGCCGTACTTGCGCAAACGCATGGCAATGGCGCTATGGGAGGTGTGCAGGCGGTTGGCCAGCTGGCGGGTGGAGGGGTAGCTGGGGTAGAGGTCTTCCAGCAGGGCCTTTTCGAAACGGCCCACGGCGGCCTCCAGGCTGTCGATCTGCGCCTCACCCTGGGCGGCCACGGCGGTGCCGGCGATATCCAGGTCGTCGATCTGCACCAGGCTGCTGTCGCAGATGGCGGCGGCGCGGAAGATCACGTTCTGCAGCTGGCGCACATTACCCGGCCAGCGGTTGCCCAGCAGCGCCGGGTAGGTGTCGGGGGCCAGGCGGCAGGGCGGGCGCTGGATCTGCGCGCAGGCCTGCTGCATAAAGTGCCGGGCCAGCAGCAGAATATCCTGGCCGCGCTCGCGTAGCGGCGGCACTTCCAGGTTGAGCACATTGAGGCGGTAGAACAGGTCCTCGCGAAAGCTGCCTTCGCTGACCATCTTTTCCAGGTTGCGGTGGGTGGCACTGAGGATGCGCACATTGACCCGGATTTCCCGCTCGCCGCCGACCCGGCGGAAGCTGCCATCGCTCAGGAAGCGCAGCAGCTTGGCCTGCAGGTAGGGCGACATTTCGCCGATCTCGTCGAGAAACACCGTACCCTGGTGGGCCAGCTCCAGCAGCCCCGGTTTGCCGCCGCGCTGGGCGCCAGTAAAGGCGCCGGGGGCGTAGCCGAACAGTTCGCTCTCGGCCAGGTTCTCCGGCAGGGCGGCGCAGTTCAGGGCCAGGAAGGGTGAGCTGCGGCGGGTGCTGATGGCATGACAGGCGCGGGCCACCAGCTCCTTGCCGGTGCCGGTCTCGCCCTGGATCAGCAGTGGTGCATCCAGGGCGGCGACGCGCTGGGCGCGGTTCTTCAGGGTGCGGATCGGCGCGGAGTCGCCCAGCAGCGAGTCGAACCCTTCGGCATGGTCATGGTGCAGCGCCGCCAGGCGCTCGCCGATGCGATTTGGCGCATACAGGCTGAGCAGGCCGCCGGCCAGTTGGCGGACGCTGTCGTCCAGGCCTTCGCTGATCGGCTGGGCATCCAGCAGCAGGGCCTGGCCCTTGAGGGTGACTTCGCGCATGGGCAGGTGGAAGCCCTGGTCGAGCAAGGCCTGTTCCAGGGCCGGGTCGTCGAACAGTTCGCCGATGCCCAGCCCCTCCGGCTCCTGACCGCACAGCTCGATCAGCGCCGGGTTGGCCAGCAGCACGCGGCCCTGGCCGTCCAGTGCCAGCACCGGGTCGCTCATCGCCGCCAGCAGGGCGTCCAGCTGCAGGCGCCGGCGCTGCCCGGGGAGGATGTCAACGATGGTCACCGCCTGCACCCCGCGCACCTTGAACAGCGCCTCGCGCAGCTCGTCCAGTACCTCGGGGCTCAGGGTCGGGGCGTCGATATAGACGTTGGGCGGTACCATCTCCACCGCATCCAGGTTGAGATTGCGCCCGCCGAGCAGGGCCAGCACTTCCTGGGTGATGCCGACACGGTCGATAAAGGTGACGTGGATACGCATGGCGGTCGCAAGGGCGGATGGACAGGGGCGCCAGTATGCCCGGTCTGCGCGGCTTAGTTAACTCAGCCGCAGCTCAGGCGCTCAATCACCTCGGCATCATCGATATCGATATTCAGGCGCTGCGGGTTGTGTTCCAGGGTGGCCATCTCGTTGGGCCCCAGCACCCTGACCAGGCTGGCCCCGGCCTGTTGCTGCAACTGCTCGACCCGTTCCCGACTCAGCACCTGGCCGCGGGCCTGCTGCACGGCGCTGGCATCGCACAGGCGGTCTTTATCTGCTTCAGCTTGGCTGCCTGAGGGCGGGCTGGCGCAGCCGGCGAGCAGGGCGGTGGTGAGCAGGGCCAGAGACGGTTTGAACATTAGCGCATCCTTTTGCAGTAAGGCTTGGGTGGACTGTTCCTGGGTGTAGCCGGGCGTGTAGGGGGCGCTGTACGCACCAACCTCAGCGGATCACCGGTGCACATGGCACACCCTACGAATCTGAATGGCCTCTTTTTACCATAGCAGGCCGCTGGGCTGGCTGGTCGTCGCGCCGCTCTCTAAACTCTGGGGTTTTTCTGCGGCAAGGATTCCAGCGTGCAACCGGTTATTTCCATCACGCAACTGAACAAGACTTACGCCAGCGGCCATCCAGCCCTGCAAGACATCGATCTGGAGATTCGCCAGGGCGAGATATTTGCCCTGCTCGGCCCCAATGGCGCGGGCAAGACCACCCTGATCAGCATTATCTGCGGCATCGTTAATCCAGGCGGTGGGCGGGTACTTGTAGGCGGCAAGGACATCATCAAGGACTACCGCGCGGCCCGCGGGCAGATCGGCCTGGTGCCCCAGGAGCTGGTCAGCGACGTGTTCGAAACCGTCTGGGCCACGGTGAAATTCAGTCGCGGCCTGTTCGGAAAGAAGCCCGATGCGGCCTATCTGGAGCAGCTGCTCAAGGACCTGTCGCTGTGGGACAAGCGCGACGCGAAGATTTTCGAGCTGTCCGGCGGCATGAAGCGCCGGGTGATGATCGCCAAGGCATTGAGCCATGAGCCGCAGATCCTGTTTCTCGACGAGCCCACCGCCGGGGTCGATGTGGAGCTGCGCCGCGATATGTGGAACATGGTGCGCCGTCTGCGCGAGCGTGGGGTGACCATCATCCTGACCACCCACTATATCGAGGAGGCCGAGGAAATGGCCGACCGCATCGGGGTGATCAGCAAGGGCCGGATCATCCTGGTGGAGGACAAGCAGGTGCTGATGCACAAGCTCGGCAAGAAGCAGCTGACCCTGCAACTGCAGCAGCCGCTGTCCTGCCTGCCCGCCGAATTGGCCCGCTATCCGCTGGAGCTCACCGACGAGGGCCACGCCCTGGTGTTCACCTTCGATACCCAGAGCGAGCACACCGGCATCGCCGAGCTGCTCAAGGACCTGGCCCAGCACGGCATCGACTTCAAGGACCTGCAGTCCAGCCAGAGTTCGCTGGAGGAAATCTTCGTGTCCTTGGTCAAGGAGTCGCGCGCATGAATCTTTATGCCATCAAGGCCATCTACCTGTTCGAACTGGCGCGCACCTGGCGCACCCTGCTGCAGAGCATCGCCACCCCGGTGATCAGCACCTCGCTGTATTTTGTGGTGTTCGGCTCGGCCATAGGTTCGAGCATGACCCAGGTGCAGGGGGTGAGCTACGGCGCCTTTATCATCCCGGGGCTGATCATGCTGGCACTGCTCACCGAGAGCATCTCCAACGCCTCCTTCGGCATCTATATGCCCAAGTATTCGGGGAGTATCTACGAGCTCTTGTCGGCGCCGGTGTCCTATCTGGAAATCCTCATCGGCTATGTCGGCGCGGCAGCCACCAAGTCGGTGATCCTCGGCATCATCATCCTGCTCACGGCGCGGCTGTTCGTCGACTTCGAGATCCAGCATCCGCTGTGGATGGCGGCGTTCCTGATGCTTACTGCCCTGACCTTCAGCCTGTTCGGCTTTATCATCGGTGTCTGGGCCGATGGCTGGGAGAAGCTGCAGATCGTTCCGGCGCTGATCGTCACGCCGCTGACCTTCCTCGGCGGTGCCTTCTACTCGATCAGCATGCTGCCACCGGTCTGGCAGACGGTGACCCTGTTCAACCCGGTGGTCTACCTGATCAGTGCCTTCCGCTGGAGTTTCTATGGCGTGTCCGATGTCAACGTAGGCTTGAGCCTGGCCATGATCCTGGGCTTTCTGTTGCTGTGCATCCTGGCGGTGGGCTGGATCTTCAAGACCGGTTACCGGCTGAAAAGCTGATGCGGCTTGTCTCGTCCGAAAACAACAAAGCCCTGCATATGCAGGGCT
>JBFHPI010000093.1:0-9006 GCA_041592855.1 Pseudomonas sp. | reverse complement strand
GCCTGAAAGCCTCGGAGGAGAAATTCTCCACCCTGTTCCAGGCCAGCCCGGATCCGGTCACCCTCACCACCTTGCCCGACGGCATCGCGCTGGAGGTCAATACCAGCTTCTGTGAAACCTTCGGCTGGCAGCAGGAGGAAGTGGTTGGCCAGCGCATGGCCGATATCGGGCTGTGGGCCGATCTGGAGCGACGCAGCGAGCTCTACGAAAAGATCATGCAGGATCACGGCCTGCATAACGAAATTGCCGATTTTCGCGACAAGCAGGGGCACACACTCACTTGCGTCGTCTCCTCGATACCGATTCAGGTGGGTGAGCAACCCTGCATCCTCACCACCTTTCGCGATATCACCGAACGCCAGCAGGCCGAAGCGGCGCTCAAGGCCAGTCAGGAAAAGTTTGCCCTGGCTTTTCACTCCAGCCCTGACGCCATCACCATCACCGAGCGCGATACAGGCCGTTATATCGAGGTCAACCAGGGCTTTACACGCATCACCGGGTACCAGGCCGAAGAAGTTATCGGGCGCTGCGCCAACGAACTGAGCGTCTGGGCCGACCCACACGAACGCGAAGTGATGGTGGAAGCGCTGCTGCGCGATGGCCATGTCTACCATATGGAAATGCATGGCCGACACCGTGACGGCACCATCAAACTGGTCGAGGTATCGGTCGAGGCCATAGAACTGAACAGCACCCCCTGCCTGCTGCTGACCGCCCGCGATATCAGCGAATTGAAGAGCGCGCAGGCTCAGATTCAGCACCTGGCTTATCACGACTCTCTGACCAACCTGCCCAACCGCGCCTTGCTGCTCGACCGCCTGACCCAGCAGATCGCCCTGCTCAAACGCCATGAACTGCGCGGCGCCCTGCTGTTTATTGACCTCGACCATTTCAAGCACATCAACGATTCACTCGGCCATCCGGTTGGCGATGCCGTGCTCAAGCTGGTCACCGCACGTCTGGAGTCCAGCGTGCGCCAGGAGGATACGGTGGCACGCCTGGGCGGCGACGAGTTCGTGGTCTTGCTGTCCGGCCTTGAGGGTAAACGCTCCATTGTCATGCGCCAGGTGCGCGTCGTGGCGGAAAAGCTGCGCCAGTTGCTGGCCGAGCCCATGCTGCTGGACGGCCACCAACTGCAGGTCACCCCCAGCATCGGTATTGCCCTGATTCCCGACCACGGCGACACCCCGGCCGACCTGCTCAAGCGCGCCGATATTGCCCTGTACCGGGCCAAGGATTCCGGGCGCAACTGCATCCAGCTGTTTCGCCAGACCATGCAGCAGGCCGCCAGCGAACGCCTGCGCCTGGAAAACGACCTGCGTCTGGCCCTGGCCCGGGGCGAATTCCAGCTGCACTTCCAGCCCCAGGTGGATGCGCGGCATAACCTGATTACCGGCGCCGAAGTGCTGCTGCGCTGGGCCCATCCGGCCCTGGGCCAGCAGTCACCGGCACTCTTTATTCATATTCTCGAAGAAAGCGGGCTGATTCTGGAGGTGGGTGGCTGGGTGCTGGCCGAAGCCTGCCATGCCTGCGCCATGCTGCTGCAACAAGGCCTGGTGGATACGCAAAGCTTCAGTCTATGCGTCAACATCAGCCCACGGCCGTTCCGCCAGCATGAGTTCGTCGAACGGGTGGAAATCAGCCTGGTAAGCAGCCAGTTGCCGGCCAATATGCTCAAGCTGGAAATTACCGAAGGCATCGTCATCCAGAACATCGACGACACCATCGCCAAGATGAACCGCCTAAAGCGTCTGGGCGTGAGCTTTGCCATGGACGACTTCGGCACTGGCTATAGCTCCCTGACCTACCTCAAGCGCCTGCCGGTGGATGTACTGAAGATTGACCAATCCTTCGTGCGCGACGCCACCCTGGACGCCAACGATGCGGAAATCATCCGCGCCATCGTGGCCATGGCGCGCAGCCTGGGCCTGGACATGATTGCCGAAGGGGTCGAGCAGAGTGATCAGCTCGAATTTCTACAGCAACAGGGCTGCCATCACTATCAGGGCTATCTATTCAGCAAACCGGTTCCACTGGACGACTTCAAGCAGCTGCTGCGGGACAACCGCCAAGCCGAACACCTCTGAAAGCCGGGTAAAAGTACAAGGGCACCCGCAGGTGCCCTTGTCATCCATGCCCTCAGCGCTGCAAAGCCGGATGCTGACTGCCGATGGGGATACGCTTGGCCTTGGCCTCCTCCGGCACGATACGCACCAGATCAATATTGAGCAGGCCATTGACCAGGCTGGCGGCCTTGACCTCGATGTGGTCGGCCAAACGGAAGGACAGTTTGAAGGCACGCTGGGCGATACCCTGATACAGGTAGGTCACGTTCTCCGCGCCATTCTCACGCCGGCTGCCCGTAACCGTCAGCACGCCGCGCTCAACCTGCAGTTCCAGGTCTTCATCCTGGAAGCCGGCCACGGCGACGACAATACGGTATTGGTCGTCGGCATACTTTTCGACGTTATAGGGCGGGTAGCTACTGCCCGCCGATTCGTTGCGCATGGCCGACTCGAACAGGTCATTGAAACGGTCGAAACCGATCGACTGGCGGAACAGCGGGGTCATGGAAAATGCGGTGCTCATGGCGTCTCTCCTGATTCTCAGCGAGTGAAGGTGCGGGACCCGCTTGCGGCATCCCACACTGCTGAAAATGTGGCGACTCCGTTAGATTTCAAGCCTCTGAAAAATTCTCTTACAGGGAACAAGTCGATGAACAAAGTCATGCTGATTACCGGTGCCAGCCGTGGCATCGGTGCCGCCACCGCCAGGCTGGCAGCCGCCCAGGGCTATGCCCTGTGTCTGAATTACCAGCACCAGGCCACGGCGGCGCAGGTGCTGGCAAAAGAGATCATCCAGGCGGGCGGCCAGGCCATCACCGCACAGGCCGATGTGGGCGATGAGCGCCAGGTACTGCAGCTGTTCGCCCGCCTCGATCAGCAGTTTGGGCGCCTCGATGTACTGGTCAACAATGCCGGCATGCTGGAGCCCCAGATGCGCCTGGAGCAAATGGACCTGGCGCGCTGGCAGCGAGTGTTCGCCACCAATGTGTTCGGCAGCTTTCTCTGCTGCCGCGAAGCGATCAAACGCATGTCGACGCGCCAGGGTGGCAGTGGCGGCGCCATCGTCAACCTGTCCTCGGTGGCGGCACGGCTGGGGGCTCCCGAGGAATATATCGACTATGCGGCGGCCAAAGGTGCGATCGACAGCATGACCCTGGGTCTGGCTAAGGAAGTGGCGGCTGATGGCATTCGCGTCAACGCCGTGCGGCCGGGGGTGATCGCCACTGAAATTCATGCCAGCGGTGGCGAACCCGAGCGGGTGGCCCGGGTCAGCCGCAGCGTGCCCATGGGCCGCGGGGGCCAGGCCAGTGAGGTGGCCGAAGCCATTCTCTGGCTGGCCAGCGAGCAGGCTTCCTATACCAGTGGCGCACTGCTGGATGTCAGCGGCGGGCGCTGAGTATCAGGCGCTGACCTGTTGATAAGGCGGTGACACCGGCATGTCGATGCCGAGCAGGGCATCG
Organism: Pseudomonas sp.; assembly: GCA_041592855.1. GTDB lineage: Bacteria > Pseudomonadota > Gammaproteobacteria > Pseudomonadales > Pseudomonadaceae > Aquipseudomonas. Next base: position 5,480 of record JBFHPI010000093.1, on the reverse strand, counting down.
ATACGCAGGCAGTCGCTTTCCCGGCGCAATAAGTTGAACAGTTCAGTGGCTTCGGGGTAACTGCGGGTCAGCATCGCCAGCCATTGCTTGAGCCGCCCCGGCGCATAGCGCGGCGACAACTTGCGCCGCGCCTGCAGCCAGAAATCCGCCAAAAGCGGTTGTAACTCAGACCAGCTCATGCTCGTTGCATGCTGCCCCGCCCGGACGGCAGCGATCTGCCGCGCCAGATCCGGACGCGCCACCAGGCCGCGGCCGAGCATGATGTCCTCGACGCCACTGATCTCTCGGCAGCGCCGCCAGTCCTCCAGGGTCCAGATCTCGCCATTGGCGAACACCGGCACCGCCACCACCTCCTGCACCCGCGCCACCCATTCCCAGTGGGCCGGCGGCTTGTAGCCCTCGACCTTGGTCCGGGCATGCACCACGATCTGGCTGGCGCCGCCTTCGGCCAGGGCCCGGGCGCAATCCAGGGCGCCATCCTTGTGCTCAAAACCCAGGCGCATCTTCGCCGTCACCGGAATAGACGCCGGCACCGCACGTCGCACTTCGCGGACGATGGCATGCAGCAGTTCCGGTTCCTTGAGCAGCACCGCGCCACCCCGGGACTTGTTCACCGTCTTGGCCGGGCAGCCGAAATTCAGATCGATCACCGGCGCCCCCAGGGTGCAGGCAAAGGCGGCGTTATCCGCCAGGCAGGCCGGATCGGAACCGAGCAGCTGCACCCGCAGCGGCGTGCCTGCCGCCGTGCGTGCCCCCAGGAACAACTCGGGCGCCAACTTGCGGTAGGTACTGGCAGGCAGCACACGATCGCTGACGCGGATAAATTCGGTGACGCACCAGTCGATGCCACCCACTCGGGTCAGCACGTCGCGAAGGATGTTGTCGACCAACCCCTCCATCGGGGCCAGGGCGATTTGCATGGGCAGGCTCTTGAAATTTCGGGGGGAAAACTATGGAGTGCGGCTCAGAAGATGGCAAAGCGGGCTAAGCGCCACATAGTGTACGCGGCACAAGGGCCTGGATGAATGGCCGACCATCGCCTCAAAGCTCCATGGGAAAAGGCGACTGCAGCGCCTTGCCATAGCCTTCGACAAACTCAGCCGGCATGCGTTTGGGCTTGCCGCTGGACAGCTCGATGCAGACGAAGGTGGTCTTGGCCCGCAGCAGGGTCACGCCATCCTCCGGGCGCACCAGCTGGAAGCGTCGATCCATCTTCAGGCGCTGGTCCGACTCGACGATCCAGGTGGCCATCTGCAGCTCTTGCTCTTCGTAAGCGCTGGCCAGGTAGTCGATTTCGTGGCGCAGCACCGCCATGGCCCGATCCAGACGCCGGTATTCGGCCAGATCCAACCCCAGATACTGGGAATGGCGCCAAGCACAGCGCTCCAGCCAGCTGACATAGACGGCATTGTTGGCATGGCCGAGGCCATCGATATCCTCGGCGCCGACCTGAATGTTGATTACAAAAGGGTTGGCCAGATCCCAGCTCATAGGGGCTGCTCCAGGCTACCGGCCAGGGCACGGGCTTCGGCCGCCAGCTGGGTGATCTGATCCCAGGCACGAGCCCGCACCAGATTGCTTGGAGCGATCCAGGTGCCGCCGACACAGGCCACATTGGGCAGACGCAAGAAGCTCAGCAGGTTGTCCGGTGTCACCCCGCCTGTTGGGCAAAAGCGGATGCCGGTAAAAGGCCCCTTGAAACTCTTGAGCATCTTGATGCTGCTGGCACCATTGGCCGGAAACAGCTTGAGCGAACGATAGCCGTACTCCAGCGCCAGCAGCACCTCGGAGGGCGTCATCACCCCGGGCAAGTAGGGCAGGCCGGCATCATCCGCCGCCGCGGCCAGGCGCTCGGTACAGCCCGGGCTGACAGCGAACTGGGCACCAGCATCGCGGGCCTCGGCAAACTGCTCGGCATGGATCAGGGTACCCGCGCCGATCAGCAGCTCCGGCAGCTCCTTGCGCATGGCAGCCAGGGCATCCAGGGCACCCGGCGTGCGCAGGGTCACTTCCAGCACACGCACACCACCGGCATACAAGGCTCGCGCCAAATCCACCGCCAGGCCCACATCCTCGATCACCAGCACTGGCAGCACCGGGCGGGCCTGCTGCAGCACCTCATCCATTGTCAGTTGCATCTTGTCTCCCCTGCTTGTCTAGCAGCACCGCTGTCTGGCAGCGCCAGCTACAGCTTGCCTGTATGGGCGTTGGAAGGCCAGTCAATCAACCCGGTCACCGGAAAAGTCAATTAGCCCTAACGCGGGCCGTATCGGCAGTTCGATTCATCTAAGCTATCGGTATGTCATATGGCCATAGGATAATGCGCCGGTTATCGCACCCGGCCCCCTTCGCCGCATGGAGCACCTGCATTGACCATCCTGCTTCGCCTAATCCTGTTGCTGCTGCCGACACTGAGCCAGGCGGCGCCCATGCCGCTGTGGCCGGGGGAACAACCCCTGCTACCCGGTCCCTATATGCAGGTGTGGGAAGACAATCTGGGCCAGGCCGATATCCAACAGGTGCGCCAACTGCCGGAGAGCGCCTGGCAACCTGTGGCGCGGCGTGACGCCAGCTTCGGCTACAGTGGCCACGCCTACTGGCTGCGCCTGCAGGTACATAACCCCACGGCCCAGCCCCAGGACTGGATACTGTTAATAGGCAACCCACTGCTGGACTATCTGGATGCCTATGGCCTGGATGGCGAGCGGGTTTATCAGGCTGGTGACCAACGCCCCTTCGCGGCCCGCTGGATCGAACACCGACAACTGCTGCTGCCCCTGCGCCTGGCCCCGGGAGAACAGCGCGAGCTGTTGCTGCGCATGCAGACCGAAGGCTCGGCCAACCTCAGCGCCAGCCTGATGACGGCCGCCACCTTCAACCATCACGAACAGCGCATGCTGTTACTGCAGGGGCTGTTCTTCGGTGCCCTGCTGGTCATGCTGATCTACAACCTGTCGATCTTTATCATCACCCACGACCGCAACTACCTCTGGTACAGCCTGTTCGTCACCTGCTTTAGCCTCTACCAGTTTATCCAGCTGGGTTTCGCCTTTCAGTGGCTGTGGCCAGAGGCCCTGTGGTGGCAGCAGGCGAGCTTCCCGCTCAGCTCGGCTCTGGCCACCCTGTTCGCCATTCTCTTTACCCATGGCGTACTGGATCTCAAGGCCGGCCCGCCGCTGTACACTCATATCACCCGAACGCTGATAACCGCCAGCCTGCTGGTGATCGCCCTGGCCCTGCTGGCGCCCTACAGCCTGGCGCTGATCGGCAGCTTTGCCCTGCTGGTGGTCTGCGCTCTGCTGGCATTCGCCTTTACCCTGCTACGCTGGCGCCAGGGCTATCGCCCAGCCAAACTGTTCGCCCTGGGCTGGTCCATGCTGATCATCGCCAGCCTGTTCAGCATCCTCAGCGGCACGGGCGTCATTGCCAATTCCCTGCTGACCCTGCACGCCCAGCAAATTGGTGGATTACTGGAACTGGTGATTTTCTCCATCGCCCTGGGCTTACGGATTCGCCAGGCACAGCAGGCCCAGCAACTGGCCCAGGACCAGTTACTGGCCAACGAACACCAGTTGCGCCTGGAACAGGCCAAAGGCCTGGAACTGCAACGGGAGATCAGCGAAGGCCTGGAAACCCGGGTACAGGAGCGCACCGCATCGCTGCAGCAGGCGCTGCAAGAGCTGTCCAAGGCCAACCAGCGCCTGGCTGAGCTCAGTCGGCATGACAGCCTTACCGGCCTGTTCAACCGCCAGGTACTCAACGAAGAACTGGAGCGGGCACTGGCCCAGGCCAGGCGCAGCCGGCAACCCATTGCCATTCTGATGCTCGACCTGGACTTCTTTAAAAAGGTCAACGATGACTACGGCCACCTAGCGGGCGATGCCTGCCTGCAACATGCCGCGCAACGTATGCAGCAACGTATGCGCAGCAATGATCTGCTGGCACGTTTCGGCGGCGAAGAGTTTGCCGCAGTGCTCAGCGACACGGACCTCAATGGCGCCCGCGACCTGGCTGAACAGCTGCGCACCGATCTGGCTCAACACCCCTGCCACTACCAACAGCAACGCATCCCGCTGAGCCTGAGCATCGGTGTTTACGCCCTGATACCGGACAAGGACGTAGATCCTGAACAACTGCTGCGCCACGCCGACCAGGCCCTGTACCAGGCCAAGGCCGGCGGACGCAACCGGGTGTGCTGCTACGAAGCCAGCGCCTTAGGCGAAGCCTGAGGCACCGACGCCAAAAGCTGCAGCACGGCTTGATGCAACCTGGGGTCGGCCAACACACGCTGATGGCCACCCTCTTCCAGGCGCAGCAGGCGACTGTCGAACCAGGCCCGGTGGATGGCCTCAGCTTCGGCGTAAGGCACTACCGGATCGTCCACCGCATGCACGACCAGCCCGGGGAAATCCAGCTGATAGCGGGCCACATCCAGCTGCCCGGCCGGCATCCCGGCCTTTTCCTCCACCAGACGCACGAAATGCGCACCGGCCTTGGCTGGCAAACCCATATAACGAGCGAAACGCCGCAGTACGGTAAGAATCCGACTGGGTCCAGCAATGCTGACCAGACTCTGCGTACGCAGGCCCATCTGGGTCGCCAGGAGTGCACTGGCCGCGCCCATGGAGTGGCCGATCACTGCCCGCAATGGCGGTAATTCGCTGGCCGCCTCCAGCAAGGCGCGAGCGAACAGCACCACGTTGGCCTCGCGCCCCGGCGAGCGACCATGGGCTGGCCCATCCAGCGCCACCACCGCATAGCCGGCGTTTACCAGCGCCCTGATCAGAGTGGCAAACTGGGTTGGGCGCCCTTCCCAGCCATGCATCAGCAGGACCGTGGGGCCACTGCCCCAGCGCAGGGCCGACAGACCGAAACGCAGGGTAATGCGCTCGGCCTGGGCCAGCATCGGCAACTCCCAGTCCCGCGGCAGCGTTTCGCGGGGCGTCATAAAGGCGCGGCGCATCTTGCGAGCCAGGGCATGGGGAGCCACATGGCCAACCGCCGAATTGAACCCACGTATCCAGGTCATATTGCTCATGATCTACACCTCACAGAATGGCCGACTTGGCGGCACGCAAGACGCGGTCGGATAGCTCACAAGGACCCAGCGCCCGCGCCAGCGCCAGCCCCCCTACCATCAAGGCCATATCGGCGAGCACCTTGGGTGCATCCTCGGCATTGCCGGCCAGCTCCGCCATCAAGCGCTCCAGATGCTCTGCCAATGCCTGGCGAAAGCCTTCGGGCAGGTGAGCCAGCTCACCCAGGGAACTGGGCAGCGGACAGCCCTGATCCTGACTGTCGCGGTGCTTGCGTGACAGATAGAAGGCCGCCATCAGCGCACGCCGCTCTTCGGCTGGCAGGTCCTGATCCAGCTGCCCGAGAAGCTCACGACGCTGATCAAGCATCTGCCGGAACACCTCCAACATCAGCGCATCCTTGCTCTCGAAGTGGGCATAGAAACCGCCCACGGTCAGCCCGGC
>JBFHPI010000092.1:0-9034 GCA_041592855.1 Pseudomonas sp. | reverse complement strand
GAAATTTTTGGCCTGTTCGGCCCAGAATCTTTCCGGCTGCTCGACCGATTGCCGGTACAGGCGCAGGTAGTCGTCGTTGTTCAGGTGGGCGCGCTGGCGCACGGCATCGGTCACGGGGTGGCGGGTGATCTCGAACATGGCGGGTCCTTGTTGTTGTGTTCCGCGATGTGCATAAGGGTGGACCAAGCAGGTGCTTGGTTCAAGCCCCGATCCGCCTGCTCCGGGGACAGTCCTAAGTCCGACAGGCTCCTAGCCGCGATGGCGTTCGCGAAAGTGCTGGATCAGTCCCTGGGTCGAGGCATCGCTGGCCGGCGTGTCGAGCTGGCCGGTCAGGCGCTGATAGACGCCCAGGCCCAGTTCCTTGCCCAGCTCCACGCCCCATTGGTCGAAGGCATTGGTGCCCCAGATGGCGCTCTGCACAAACACCTTGTGCTCGTAGAGGGCGACCAGGGCGCCCAGGTTGAAGGGCGCAACCCGGGTCATGACCAGGATATTGCTCGGCCGGTTGCCCGGAATCACCTTGTGCGGGGCCAGACGCTGTACCTCGTCATCACTCAGCCCCTTGGCGCGCAGCTCTGCGGCGGCCTCGTCCAGGGTCTTGCCCTGCATCAGGGCCTGGGCCTGGGACAGGCAGTTGGCGAACAACCACTGATGATGGTCGGCCAGGGGGCTGAAGCTGTTGACCGGCACGATAAAGTCCGCCGGAATCAATTGAGTGCCCTGGTGCAGCAACTGGTGGTAGGCATGCTGGCCGTTGCAGCCGACGCCGCCCCAGATCGCCGGGCCGGTGCAGAAGTCCACCGGGCTGCCGTCCTGGCGCACGCTCTTGCCATTGGATTCCATATCCAGCTGCTGCAGGTGCTTGGTGAAGTTACGCAGGTAGTGGTCATAGGGCAGGATGGCCTGGCTCTTGGCCTCCCAGAAATTGCCGTACCAGATGCCCAGCAGGGCCATCAGCACCGGCATGTTTTCCGCCAGTGGCGCCTGGGTGAAGTGCTGGTCCATGGCATAGGCGCCGGCCAGCAGTTCCTTGAAGTTAGAGACGCCGATGGCCAGGGCGATGGGCAGGCCGATGGCCGACCACAGCGAGTAGCGCCCGCCGACCCAGTCCCACATGGGGAAGATGTTCTCGGCCTTGATACCGAATTCGATGGCGGCCTGCTGGTTGCTGGTGACCGCGATAAAGTGCTTGTGCAGCTCGGCTTCTGGCCCGCCCAGAGCCAGGTACCAGTCGCGGGCAGCCAGGGCATTCTTAAGGGTTTCCAGGGTGCCGAAGGACTTCGAGGACACAATAAACAGGGTGGTCTCGGGGTCGAGGCGGGCGGTCAGTTCACGGAACTCGCTGCCGTCGATATTGGCCAGGTAGTGGCAGCGCACACCGCGTTGGGTAAAGGGGCGCAGCGCTTCGGAGACCAGCTGCGGGCCAAGGAAGGAGCCACCGATGCCGATATTCACCACTTCGGTGATCGGCTTGTCGCTATAACCGCGCCACAGGCCGCTGTGGATGCGGCTGACCAGTTCGGTCATCTGGTTCAACACCCGGTGCACCTGGGGAATAAGATCCACGCCGTCCAGCTCCAGGCGCCGACCGATGGGGCTGCGCAAGGCTGTGTGCAGTGCTGCGCGATCTTCCGAGGCATTGACCCGTTCGCCCTTGAACAGCGCTTTGATCGATTCGTCCAGCTGCGCCTGCTCGGCCAGTTGCACCAGCAGTTCCAGGGTTTGTTCGTTGATCAGGTTTTTCGAGTAATCCAGCAGCAGGCCACTATGGCTCAGGGAAAAACGCTTGAAACGTTGCGCATCGCTGGCAAAGGCCTGGCGCATGCTGAAGTCGTTCATCTGCTCGCGGTGCTGGCGCAGGGCCTGCCAGGCGGGCAGTTGGGTGACGGCGTGCGGTTTTTGGTAATAAGCCATTGCAGCGAATTCCTTGTTCTGGGCGCTTGAAAAACAAAAGGCCCGGAGATATCCGGGCCTTGAGTGTAACTGGCTGTAGCGGGGGGCAGGCAAGTCGCAGTGGTTAAGGCGCCAGGTCGAAGGCCAGGTTGTCGATCAGCCGGGTGCCGCCGAGCACGGCGGCCACCAGGATCACCAGCTGGCGATCTTCTGCAGTCGCCGGGCGCAGGCTGTTGGCTTCACGGATTTCCAGGTAGTCCGGTTTAAACCCGGCCTGCTGCTGTGCTTCCTGAGCCTGGCTGATCAGCTCGGCGTAGTTGCGCCCCCCGGCCTGAATGGCACTGGCCATGGCCTGCAGCTGGCGATAGAGCAGGGGGGCGATGGCCCGCTGCTCGGTATTCAGGTAGCCATTGCGTGAGGACAGCGCCAGGCCATCCTCGGCGCGCACCGTGGGTTCGCCGATGATTTGGATCGGCATGTTCAGGTCGCGCACCAGGGTGCGGATCACCGCCAGTTGCTGGAAGTCCTTCTGGCCAAACACGGCCAGATCCGGCTGGACCATATTGAACAGCTTGCTCACCACCGTGGCCACGCCCTCGAAATGCCCGGGGCGGCTTGCGCCGCACAGGCCCTCGGAGACCCCCGGCACGCTGACCCGGGTCTGGCCGTCCATGCCGTGGGGGTACATCTCGGCGACATCCGGGTGGAACAGCAGGTTGCAGCCGGCGGCCAGGAGCTTTTCCTGATCGGCGGCGAGGGTGCGCGGGTATTTGTCCAGATCTTCGCTGGGACCAAACTGCAGCGGGTTGACGAAGATGCTGGCAACCACGAAGTCGGCGCGCTGGGCGGCTTTTTCCACCAGGGCGGCGTGGCCGGCGTGCAGGTTGCCCATGGTCGGCACGAAGGCAATCTGCTTGCCTTCTTTGCGCGCCTGGCTGACGGCGGCGCGCAACTCGCGCACGGTCTTGACTGTATTCATGCAGAAAATCCGTGTTCGGCGGCGGGGAAGCTCTGGTCCTTGACCGCTTTGACATAGGCGCTGATGGCGCCGCCAATACTGCTCTGGCCGGCCATAAAGTTTTTCACGAACTTGGGTGTACGGCCACTCAGGGACAGGCCGAGCATATCGTGCAGCACCAGCACCTGGCCGTCGGTGGCGTTGCCGGCACCGATGCCGATGACCGGGATCTTCACTGCCTGGCTGATTTCGGCGGCCAACTCGCTGGGCACGCACTCAAGTAGCAGCATGGCTGCACCGGCCTGTTCCAGGGCCATGGCGTCGGCGCGCATCTGCCGTGCCTGGGCTTCCTGACGGCCCTGCACCTTGTAACCGCCAAGGATATTCACCGCTTGCGGAGTCAGGCCCAGGTGGGCGCAGACCGGTACGCCGCGTTCGGCCAGCAGGCGAATCGGCTCGGCCAACCAGGCGGCGCCTTCCAGTTTGACCATATGGGCGCCGGCCTGCATCAGGGCGGCGCTGTTGGCCAAAGCCTGCTCGGTGGTGGCGTAGGCCATAAAGGGCAGGTCGGCGAGAATCAGGGCGCCCTGGTTGCCGCGTTTGACGCAGGCCACGTGGTAGGCCATGTCGCTGACGCTGACCGGCAGGGTGCTGTCATGGCCCTGCAGGACCATGCCCAGGGAGTCACCCACCAGCAGCACATCGACCCCGGACTGGCAGGCAGCCTGGGCGAAGGTCGCGTCGTAGCAGGTCAGCATGGCGATTTTCTCACCGCTGTGCTTGAGGCTTTGCAGGGTGGTCAGGGTTACATCAGGCATGAAAACGGTCCTCACTCAGGCATTCCGTCGGCAGTTGTGCTGCTTCAAATGGGCCTGCATTGGCCTCGAATTGCACCGGTGTGGCGCAACGGGACGCCTATAGTCCTGATGGGGGGGCTTGAAGTCAATTGCGGGTGTTACCGACCTGTTACGGGCGTTACCGCCAATGAAACCTACTGCGCTCGGTTATGCGGCGTTAAAAGCAGGCTCAAAGTGCTCATGTACAGACGTACACTCCGCTTTTTCGCCTGCTTTTGCCTTGCCTAACCTTCGCTCGTGACGGTTTCAGATCTGTTGAGGCGTTCCAGGCCTGCGAAGGGGCAGGCGGTGAGTAGCTCGGCCAGCGCGCGGCCATCAGGCAGGTGGAGATCCGGGGCGATTTCCGCCAGCGGATAGAGGACGAAGGCGCGGGCGTGCATATGGTAGTGCGGCACGGTCAGGCGCGGCTCATCCAGCTGCAGGTCGCCAAACAGCAGGATATCCAGGTCCAGGGTGCGCGGGCCCCAGCGTTCGGCTTTGCGCGTGCGGCCCTGTTCCAGCTCGATACGCTGCAGGGCATCGAGCAGGGCGATGGGGCTGAGTTCGGTGTCCAGCGCCGCCACGGCGTTGACATAGCGCGGCTGGTCGGGCGGGCCCAGGGGGTCACTGATATAGAAGGAGGATTGGGCCACCAGGGCGGTTTGCGGCAGCGCCGCCAGCGCCGCCAGGGCGCTGCGCAGCTGGTCGAGAGGCGTGGCCAGGTTGCTGCCCAGACCGATATAGGCGCGCGGCGTCCTGTTCTCGCAGTCGCGCTGCATCTTATTCGCCAGCAGGGCCGCTATTGCCGTCGCCTGCAGTGCGCTTGCGTTTGCCGCTGCTGCGTCGGCGCTTGCGCGGGGCGCTAGGGCCCTCGTCCTTGCCGCTGAGGTCGCGGATCATGGCGCGCCGTTCGCTGTCGCTGACGTCCTGATAGCGGGTCCACCAGTCGCCCAGGCCGCCGGTCTGTTCGCCCGCGCTTTCACGCAGCAGGAGGAAGTCGTAGCCGGCGCGGAAACGCGGGTTCTCCAGCAGCATGTCGGCGCGCTTGCCGCTGCGCCGGGGCAGGCGCTCCTGCATATCCCAGATCTCGCGGATCGGCATGGTGAAACGCTTGGGCACGGCGATGCGCTGGCACTGTTCGCTGATCAGTTCGTGGGCGGCTTCCTGCATGGCCGGGATCGGCGGCATGCCACGTTCCTGCAGGCGGATCACTCGGGCTGGCAGGGCGGGCCAGAGCAGGGCGGCGAAGAGGAAGGCCGGGGTCACGGTCTTGCCCTGCTGCAGGCGCAGGTCGGTGTTTTCCAGGGCATTGCGGATCAGCTGGTCGGTGTAGTCCGGGTTGGCCTTGAGCGCCTCGGCGCTGGCCGGGAACAGCTGGCCGAACAGGCCATAGTCCAGCAGCAGATCGTAGGTATAAATGGCGTAGCCGGAGAGGAACAGCTTGAGCACTTCCTCGAACAGGCGCGCGGCGGGAATTTCCGCCAGCATGGGCGCAAGCTTGTAGATGGGCGCGGCGCTGTGCTTCTCGATATCGAAGTCCAGCTTGGCGGCGAAACGCACCGCGCGCAGCATGCGCACCGGGTCTTCCTGATAGCGCTGGGTGGGGTCACCGATCAGGCGGATCAGGTGGTTGCGAATATCGTGCACGCCGTTGGCGTAGTCGAGGATGCGTTCGGTGCCGGGGTCGTAGTACAGCGCATTGATGGTGAAGTCGCGGCGCTGGGCGTCGTCTTCCAGGGTGCCGTAGACGTTGTCGCGCAGGATGCGCCCGCTCTCGTTGCGCGAGGCCAGGTTGCTGTTCTCTTCCTCATCGCCTTCCGGGTGGTTGGCGCGGAAGGTGGCCACTTCGATGATTTCGCGGCCAAAGTGCACGTGCACCAGCTTGAAGCGGCGGCCGATCACCCGGGCATTGCGGAACTCGGCGCGCACCTGCTCGGGGGTGGCGCTGGTGGCCACGTCGAAATCCTTGGGGTCGATATCCAGCAGCAGGTCGCGCACGCAACCGCCAACCAGATAGGCCTGGTAGCCGGCTTTCTGCAGGCGTTCGACCACACTGGTGGCGTAGCGGCTGATTTCATTGCGTTCGATGGGGTGCTGACTGCGGCCCAGCACTTGCGGGGTGCTGTGCACATGTTTGGCGCGGCGCAGGGGGGAACGGAAGGACTTGAACAGCTTTTTCAGCATGGGAGGCACTGTTTGACGAAATGACTGGCCACAGTACAGGGCGGCCACAGGAATGGCACGGATTCTAGCATTGAGTCGGGATCTGGTGCAGAAACAGGCAGGAATCTGAAGCGAGGGCGTTGCGGGAAGCTACTGGGGGAACCTAGGCTCCCCCCCAAGTTGGTGCGTGCTTTGTTTTTATTATTATGACGGGCTGATTGTTGTTGTTGCTTTACCCGCTTTCTCAAGTCAGTGACTCTATGAGTGACTCCCAGTCAGGGGTCAATAGCAAACGGATTACTTTGGATGCTGACGCTGCCGTTGTCACATGTGACCTAACCAGTACAGGGGCTGCCTTGGGGCAGTTTTGTTGTTCTCGGCCTGGTTATGGGGCAAGCCCCAAAGGCAATTCCTTTCCAAAATGATCAGTTAGCTGCGCCTCCATTCTTGTTGTTTTTGTTGTTCTGGAGTCGTTACGTGTTGTTTTTATTGTTGGGTGGTGGTGCTTGTTATTGTTGTTGTGCCAGCAATAAAGCAGAACCCGTGCCAGTTTCTGTGATGCCTTATAAAACAAGGTCTTGCGAGGTCTGTAGGTGGTGGGGCGGGCAAAGAAAAGCCGGGTTCTCGTTACCATAAGACCCGGCCTTTGTTACTAAGTGTTGAAGGGGTAACAGGGAGGGGCTGCTGCGCGCCTCCCTGTGTCACCTCAGTCGGCAGTGGCGCCCGACGACTTTCGCCGCGGGATGCCCAGGCGCTGACGGCGCTCCCACAGGCACTTGCGGCTGATGCCGAGTTTGCGCGCCAGTTCGGTTTCGGTCATGTGGTCCTGGTGCTCCAGCACGAAGTGCTGGAAGTAGTCTTCCAGGGACAGATCCTCGGTGGGTTCGCTGGGCTCATGGCCGCTGCTGGCCTGTTGTGCCGGCAGACCGGCGAAATCGTCTTGCAGATCATCCAGCTCGATGTCGATGCCCAGCAGTTCGGCACTGATGTTCTTGCTCTCGCAGAGAATCACCGCGCGCTCGATGGCGTTTTCCAGTTCGCGGACGTTGCCCGGCCAGGAATAATGACGAATGGCCTGTTCGGCGTCGGCGGCGAAGCTCAGGTCGTTGCGGCCCTGGCGCTGACACTGGCGCACGAGAAAGGCCCGGGCGATTTCGATGACGTCATTGCCACGTTCGCGCAGCGGCGGCAGCTTGAGGGCGATGACATGCAAACGGTAGTAAAGGTCTTCGCGGAACTGGCCGACCTTGGCCAGGCTCTTGAGGTCGCGGTGGGTGGCGGCGATCAGGCGCACGTCGACCTTCTGTGACTGTACCGAACCGACCCGGCGAATCTCGCCTTCCTGCAGCACGCGCAGAAGGCGGGCCTGGGCCTCCAGCGGCAGCTCGCCGATTTCATCGAGAAACAGGGTGCCGCCGTCGGCGGCTTCCACCAGGCCTGCGCGGCCGGCGCTGGCGCCGGTAAAGGCGCCTTTTTCGTGGCCGAACAGTTCGGATTCGATCAGGGTTTCCGGGATGGCGGCGCAGTTCACCGAGATCAGCGGCGCCTTGGCACGTCGCGACAGGTTGTGCAGGGCGCGGGCCACCAGCTCCTTGCCAGTGCCGGACTCGCCCTGGATCAGCACGTTGGAATCAGTCGGCGCGACCTTGCGGATCTTGCTGTACATCTCCTGCATGGCGGCGCAGGAACCGATGATGCCGATTTCGCCATTGCCATTTTCCGGGACCTTATCGGCGCTGCCACGGGGCAGGGTAGAGGGCGCGCTCGGCGCGTTCTGGGCCTGCTGGTGATCACGCAGGATGCGCGCCACGGCCTGCAGCATCTCGTCATGGTCGAAGGGCTTGGCGATGTAGTCCACCGCCCCCATCTTCATCGAGTCCACCGCCGAGCGCAGGCTGGCGTAGCTGGTCATGATCAGCACCGGGGTGCCCTGAGCCAGTTTGATCAGCTCGGTGCCGGGGGCGCCGGGCAGGCGCAGGTCACTGACGATCAGGTCGAAGCCGGGGATGCTGAAACGTTCCTGGGCTTCCTGTACCGAGCCAGCCTCGCTGACTTCGTATTGGTTTCGTTCCAGCAGGCGACGCAAGGCAGAGCGGATAATGGTTTCGTCTTCGACGATCAAAATATGAGGCATCAATTCGGTCTCTCGACGGTCTCGTAGGCACCGTGCGGGGCTAGGCCACTCGCCGGGGCTCTCGGTTAGCTAATTCAAGTCGCTATGGACGCCGTCTCGACATGCCGCGGCAGGCTCACCCGAATCCGGGTGCCGCGCTGCAACTCCGGGTCAGCTGGGCTGTCGATTGTTATCTGTCCATAATGCTCTTCCACGATCGAATAGACCAGTGCGAGGCCCAATCCCGTACCTTCGCCCGGGTCCTTGGTGGTAAAGAAAGGCTCGAACAGGCGGTCGATAATGGCCTTGGGAATACCGCTGCCCTCATCCTCGACGATCAGCACCACGCTGTGCTCCAGGGCTTCGCTGCGCACCCGAATGGCGCCGCCAGCGGGTGAGGCGTCGCGGGCGTTGGACAGCAGGTTGATCAGTACCTGGGCCAGGCGCTGGGGGTCACCCTCCACCCAGTGGTCGGGGTCGCACAGGTTGAAGAACTGCACCTCGATGCTGCGTTTGTTCAGCGACAGCAGGCCAATGGCATCGCGGGCCACATCGGCCAGGCATACCGGTTCCTCGCTGTGCTGGTGACTGCCGGAATGGGCAAAGCTCATCAGCGACTGGACGATGCGCGAGACGCGCTTGGTCTGTTCGATGATCTGCTCGCTGATCTCGGTCAGTTCGGGATCGCCCTCGCGTTCCTCGCGCAGGTTCTGCGCCAGACAGGCGATGCCGGTGATGGGGTTGCCGATCTCGTGGGCGACGCCTGCGGCCAGGCGGCCGATGCTGGCCAGGCGCTCGGAGTGCACCAGCTTGTCCTCCAGCAACTGGGTTTCTGTCAGGTCTTCGACCAGCAGCACCAGGCCGCTGTTACCCGGCGCCAGGGGCTCGTCGATGGCCGCCTTGTGCAGGTTGAGCCAGCGGGTTTCGCCGTCCAGGCTCAGGCGCTGCTTGTGCAGGTGTTCGTCGGGGCGTTCGATAAAGTCCTGCAGCAGGCCGTGCCAGGGTTCGCCCAGGGTGCTCAGGCGCGAGCCGACCACGCGCAAGGCGGGGATTTCGGTGAGTTCTTCCATG
>JBFHPI010000091.1:0-9157 GCA_041592855.1 Pseudomonas sp. | reverse complement strand
CCGCTCCAGTGCAGCCAGGCATGGAAGTCGATGCCGAGCAGACGCTGAGGGAAGAAGCGCACCTTTTCCCGGGTGGCCAGCGTAACCTCGGCCACTGCGGCCAACTCGTGGGCAATCTGCACTGCGGAATTGGCCGCGCCGACCACCACCAGGCGTTGCCCGGCAAAGTCCTCAGGGGTGCGGTAGGTGCTGCTGTGCAACAGGCGGCCGCGGAAGTCGCTTAGCCCGGGAATGGGCGGAATATAGGCCTGGTTAAAGCCTCCCGAGGCGACCACCAGGGCGCTGCACGGGTAAATCTGGCCCGCCGCGTCGTGCAGGCGAAAGCCTGTGTTCCGGCGTTCGACCCGCTGGATCTGGCAGTTGTACTGGATCGGCAACTGGAAGTGGGTGGCATAGTCTTCCAGATAGTCCACCACTTCATCGCGCCGTGGGTAGTGTCCGGGAGGGGCGGGGAATGGTAGCCCCGGCAGAGCGGAATAGGCGGCCGGGGAGAACAGCCTGAGGCTGTCGTAATAGTGCCGCCAGTTGCCGCCCGGGCGTGCGCCGGCTTCGACTATCAGAAAATCCAGGCCCTGGCGTTGCAGATGCCAGCCCATGGCCAGCCCGGCCTGGCCGGCGCCGATAACGATGACTGCATATTGTTTTGAAATGATCATATGTGCGCACCTATGCATATTTATGGGTTTAAAAAAACTGCCGAGAGCAGTCCTGGCGCCGTGCAATGACGCTACCTGGGTAACCCCCGTTAACCGCTGCTACCAGGGCAGCAATAGGGCGCGATGGTCTTGCACTGCTGCAGTATGGTTTCCAGGCGGCTGACAATGGCCGGTCCATCGACCTCGTAGAAGACCTGACGACCCTCCTTGGCGGTGCGCAGGATGCCGGCATCCTGCAGCGTCTGCAGGTGACGCGAGACCACCGAGCGCTCCTGGGGCAGCTCGGCGGCGATCGCGCTGATATCGGCGCGGCCCAGCAACATCACGCGCTTGAGCACGCCAATGCGCGAAGGTTCGCAGAGGGCCTTGAAGAAGGTGCTGTCGAAGGTGGCAATGGCGGCTTCGACGACCTGCTGTTTACTGCACGACGAGTAATTCATGGCGAGCAATTTATGTGCGCGATCATGCATATGTCAACCCGTTGGGCGAACTGGCTACAATGCCGCCCAGGTTTTGCGCCGATAAAGGAATCAGCCATGTATCAACAGAGCCTTGTCGAGGTGTTCGGCTTCCAGCAGCTGCGCCCCGGACAGGCGCGCGTGGTGGAGGCCGTACTGGCGGCACGTTCGGCGGCGGCGATCTTTCCCACGGGGGCCGGCAAGTCGCTGTGCTACCAGCTGCCGGCCCTGCATCTGCCGCACCTGACCCTGGTGGTGTCGCCGCTGCTGGCGCTGATGCAGGACCAGTTGGCCTTTCTGCATGGCCGTGGCATCAGCGCCGCCAGTATCGATTCGGCGCAAAGCCGCGAGGAGGCCCGCACGGTAATGGCCCGAGCCAAGGCCGGCGAGCTAAAGATTCTGATGATCTCGGTCGAGCGCCTGAAGAATGAACGCTTTCGCCACTTTATTGCCCAGGTACCGATCTCTTTGCTGGTGATCGACGAGGCCCACTGCATCTCAGAGTGGGGGCACAACTTCCGTCCGGATTACCTCAAGCTGCCGGACTACCAACGCCAGTTCGGCATCCCCCAGGTGCTGCTGCTCACTGCCACGGCCACACCGCCGGTGATTGCCGATATGCAGCAGAAGTTCGCCATCGCCGCAAAGGATGTGGTCACCACCGGTTTCTACCGCGCCAACCTCAACCTGCTGGTCGAGTCAGTCAGCGGCGCCGACAAGCAGCGTCGCCTGGAACAGTGGCTGGGGGCCAAGGTCGGGCAACCGAGCATCGTCTACGTGACTCAACAAAAGACCGCCGAACAGGTGGCTGCGCGCCTGAGCCAGCGCGGCATCGCCGCCAGCGCCTACCATGCTGGCATGGCCTCTGATGCGCGCGAGGCGATCCAGCGCCAGTTTATGGCCGGACAGATCAACTGCATCGTCGCCACCATCGCCTTCGGCATGGGTATCGATAAGGCCGATATTCGCAATGTGGTGCATTTCGACCTGCCCAAGTCGATCGAGAACTACAGCCAGGAAATCGGCCGCGCCGGCCGTGATGGCCAGCCTTCGGACTGCCTGGTACTGGCCAATCGCGACAGCCTTAACGTGCTGGAAAACTTCGTTTACGGCGATACGCCGGAGCTGGATGGCATACGTTGCGTGCTCGACGAGCTGTTGGCGAGCAGCCAGAACGGACAATGGGAGCTAATGCTGAACGCCTTGAGCGAGCAGAGCAATATCCGTCCGTTGCCGCTCAAGACCCTGCTGGTGCAGCTTGAACTCAAGGGCATTATCGCGCCGCGTTATGCCTATTTTGCCGACTATCGCTTCAAATACCTGATCGAGCCCGAGGCGCTGGCCGCGCGGTTCGAGGGCGAGCGGCGGCAGTTTGTCGAGGCGTTGATCAGCACTTCGCGGCGGGCGCGGACCTGGTGCACGGTGGACTTCGAGCAGCTGTATGAGCAGCACCGCGCCGAGCGCGGGCGGGTGATCAAGGCCCTGGACTACTTTCAGGAGCAGGGCTGGATCGAGCTGGAAAGCAAGCAGATGACCGAGGTCTATGCCCTGCTTGACTGCGGTTTCGATCCAGCGAGGTTGAGCCGTGAGCTGCACGATTATTTTCGCCAGCATGAACAGAGCGAGATCCAGCGCATCCACGCCATGCTGGCGCTGTTTGCAAGCGAGCAGTGCCTAAGCCAGCGTCTGGCTGCCTATTTCGGCGATGCCCAGGCGCCGCAGCAGTGCGGGCATTGTTCGGTGTGTCAGGGGCGGGTTGCCCAGCTGCCGCCGCCACCGGCCCTGCCGCCGCTGGCCGAGCAGGACCCGCAACGGCTATGCGGCGAGTTTCGGCAGAAATTCCACGGACTGACCGGTGGCACCCCCAGTGCCGAATGCCTGACGCGCTTTCTCTGCGGCATCAGCGCGCCGCTGTTTAGCAAGCTCAAGGCCCGCCAGCTCGGCGGCTTTGCCGCGCTGCAAGACTATCCCTATGCCGCCGTGCGCGAGTGGCTGGTGGACCAGCAGCAGGGCTGATGCCTATTCGCCAATATCCTCATTCCATAGTGTCGGCTGGGCGGCCATAAAGTCCTGCATCAGTTGCAGGCATTCCGCGTTATGCAGCACATCGAGCTGCACACCGCGCTCACGCAGCAGGGCTTCTTCGCCGAGAAAACTCTGGTTCTCGCCAATCACCACCCGGGGAATGCCGTAGAGCAGGATGGCTCCGCTGCACATGGCACAGGGTGATAGGGTGGTGTAGAGGGTGCACTCGCGGTAGGTCTGCGCACTTTGTCGACCGGCGTTCTCCAGGGCATCCATCTCGCCGTGGCGAATGGCGCTGCCTTGCTGCACCCGGCGGTTGTGGCCGCGACCGATAATCCGGCCCTTGTGCACCAGCACCGAGCCAATGGGAATACCGCCTTCGGCCAGACCCTGGCGGGCTTCATCGATGGCGGCTTGCATAAAGGCGTCCATGGCGCTCTCCTGTTATGGCTGCTGGATAGCCTGGCCCTGGGTCAGGGTCCAGTTCACCAAATCCCCTGACAATCGATCGGCGGCCAGGCCGAACGCCTGCACCACGGCGTTGATCGAGGTATCGCTGGCCGTCTGGCTGGCCGTGAAGCGCTGGCTGGCCAGAATGCGCAGGCTGCCGCTTTGTACCAGGCGCACATCCAGCTGAATCCGCGCCACGGGGCGCTCATCCCGGTATTCGCTGTGGAAGGCGCGCAGATCGGCGGCCAGCTCAAGGTCAGCATGCAGGCGGCTGTCATCGCTGCTCACCGCCGCAATGCGCGCGTCGTCACGGAAGGCATCGATCAGTCGGTCGCGTAGCAGCAGCGGGGCGCGGTCGCTCCAGCGCACGCCCTGGTAGGCACTGATCTGATCTCCCGGTGGCAGCACGGCGATGCGCGTGCTGTCGAGCAGCTGACTGCTGTAGGGCGTGTTCACCCGCAGCGCCCAGTCCACCACAGCGGCTTGGCTGGCCAGGGGGCTGGCCGGCAGGCGATAGACGGCAATCACCTCGCGCTCTGGGAGGATCGAGCAGGCGCCAAGCAGACCGAGCAGAAGCAGGGCGAGCAATGGACGAAGGGCGGTCATGGCTGAAACTCCTTGATGCTGTCGCTGCGCAGCAGGAAGCCGGCCGGGTCTTCTTCCAGGCGGCGGGCGAAGGAACGCAGGGCGCTGAGGGTTTCGCGCAGTTCGATCAGGGCCGGGCCCAGTTCGCTGACGCCCTGCAGGCCGCCATCGATGGCCGCGCGGTTGTCGCCGAGCAGGCTTTCCACCTGGCCGCTGCTGCGTTCCAGGGAGGCCAGCAGGCGGTTGGCATTGGCGAAGGCGGCGCGACCCTCGGTATTGACCAGCTGATTGGCGCTGTGCATCAGCTCGCTGGCCTCACGGCTGGCGCTACTGATCTGTTGCAGGGCCTGGCGCAGCTCGTCGCGCTGTTCGGCGACGGCGGCACTGGTCTGCTCCAGGTTGGCCAGGGTGTTGCTGATGCGTTTGACGTTTTCCCGCGAGAGCACCTGGTTGGCCCGACCCAGCAGGCGGGTGATGCTGATCACCAGGTCTTCGCCGTTGCTCATCAGGCGGGCGAGCGGCGAGCGATCGGCGATGATTTCCGCGCGCTTGCCGCCCTGACTCAAGAGCCGGGGGCTTTCCGGGCTGCCGCCGTGCAGCTGGATCAGGGCGGCGCCGGTGATGCCGGTGATGGACAGGCGGGCGCGGGTGTCTTCCTTGATTGGGGTGCTGGCACTGACCCGGATATGCGCATGCACCTTGCGCGGATCGTCGACATCCAGGCTCAGGCTGATCACATCACCCACCTTGATGCCACTGTATTGCACGGCACTGCCCTGTGACAGGCCGCTGACCGCCTCCTGGAAGATCACGTCGTAGTCGCTGAATTCCCGCTCCGAACTGGCCTTGCTTAGCCACAGGGCAAAGCCCAGGGCGGCCGCCATCATCAGCACGGTAAACAGACCGATCATCACATGATGGGCGCGGGGTTCCATTCAGTTGCTCCCTGGCACGCCACTGGCGGCCTGTGCGGCCGCGCGTCCACGCGGGCCGTGAAAATAATCGTGAATCCAGTTATTGGCGGTCGCCGCCACCACCTCCAGGCGATCGGCCACCAGCACGCGCTGTTCCGCCAGTACGGCGACGCGGTCACAGGTGGTATAGAGGGTATCCAGATCATGGGTGACCAGAAACACGCTGAGGCCCAGGGCGTCGCGCAGGGTCAGGATCAGCTGGTCAAAGGCCGCCGCGCCGATGGGGTCGAGGCCGGCAGTGGGCTCGTCGAGGAACAGAATATCCGGCTCCAGGGCCAGGGCGCGGGCCAGGGCGGCGCGCTTGACCATACCGCCGGACAGCTCGCTGGGGTATTTGTCACCGGCCTCGCGCTGCAGGCCGACCAGGGCCAGCTTGACCAGGGCCAGGCGCTCGGCGGCCGGGCGCTTGAGGCCTGCATGTTCGATTAGCGGTAGGGCGATGTTTTCCGTCACCGTCAGCGAGGAGAACAGCGCGCCACGTTGGTAGAGCACGCCGAAACGCCGCTCCAGGTGTGAGCGCCGCTGCGGCGACAGGCGCAGCAGCTCTTCGCCAAAGATCCGCACGCTGCCGGCATTGGCCTGGCGCAGGCCAAGAATGCAGCGCAGCAGCACCGACTTGCCGGTGCCCGAGCCACCGACCAGCCCCAGCACTTCACCGCGGTACAGGTCCAGGTCCAGGTTCTGATGCACGGTCTGGCTACCGAAGCGGTTGAGCAGCCCGCGTACCTGGATAATGGATTCGCCGCTCACCAGCCCATCTCCATCAGAAACAGCGCGGCCAGGGCGTCCAGCAGGATCACCACGAAGATCGACTGGACCACGCTGGAGGTGGTGCGCTCACCCACCGACTGGGCGCTGCCGGTGACCTTGAAGCCCTCCAGGCAGCCGATCACGGCGATCAGAAAGGCAAAGATCGGCGCCTTGGCCAGGCCCACCAGAAAATGCTTGAGGGCGATATTTTCCTGAAGCATGGCCAGGTACATGGTCGGCGAGATATCCAGGCTCAGGGCGCAGACCACGGCGCCGCCGAGAATGCCGCTGAGCATGGCGATAAAGGTCAGGATCGGCAGGGCGATCAGCAGGGCGAATACCCGGGGCAGCACCAGCAACTCCAGCGGGTCGAGGCCCAGGGTGCGGATGGCGTCGATTTCCTCGTTGGCCTTCATCGAGCCGATCTGCGCGGTAAAGGCGCTGGCCGTGCGTCCGGCCATGAGGATGGCGGTGAGCAATACGCCGAACTCGCGCAGGAAGGAGAAGGCCACCAGGTCGACGGTGTAAATGCTCGCGCCGAAATCGGCGAGCACGGTGGCACCGAGAAAGGCCACCACCGCGCCCACCATAAAGGTCAGCAGGGCAACGATGGGCACCGCGTTCAGCCCGCTCTGCTCCAGATGGGCCACCAGGGACGTCATGCGCCAGCGCCCGGGGCGCAGGAGAATTTTCAGCATGGTCGCCAGGGTCAGGCCGATAAAGCCGAGCAGGGCGATGCACTGCTGATAGAACTCCTCAAGGGCCTGGCCGATATGCCCGAGTAGCTCGCGCCAGGTGGCCAGAGGACGCTGCGTCGTCACATCGCCGGCGCTGGCCATGGCATTACCGACCGTTTGCAGCAGGGCCCGGCGCTCACTGGCCAGGTTCGGAGCCTGGGTCGCCAGCTGGGCCAGGCGCTGACTGCCGAGCAGCTCCACCAGCAGCGCGGCACCGGCGGTATCCAGGGCCCCCAGCTCGGTCAGGTCGATGGCGGCCCGGGCGTCCAGGTGGCCCTGCAGAGCCAGCACCTGGGCTTCCAGCTGGGCGTAATGAACCAGCGTCCAGTCACCACCGATGCGCACACCAGAAGGCGCATCCGTGCGGCTGGAAGCAAGGGGGATGATAAAGGGGGCAGTGCTCATGCAATTCAGCTTAACAGGCCGTGGCAAAACTACCTACGTGGGCAATCCTGCGTTAAAAGCGGCCTCAAAATGCTCATGTACAAATCGTACACTCCGTTTTTTCGGTCGCTTTTGCCTTGTCTTGCCTGCCTCGCCAACGTTTTGCCACGGTCTGTGCACCCGATGGGCGGCGGCTGCCCACCGGGCTGTCGCTGCTCAGCCGTCGGCGGTGATCTCGCTGATCAATTCGCGCAGGGTTTCGGCGGCGTCCTCGTTGGCCACCTGGCAGGTGCCGGCGTTGGCATGGCCGCCGCCGTTGTAGCGCAGGCACAGCTCACCGACATTGGTCTGCGAGCTGCGGTCGAGGATCGACTTGCCGATGGCGAACACGGTGTTCTGTTGCTTGACGCCCCACATCACATGAATGGAGATGTTGCATTGCGGGTAGAGGGCATAGATGACGAAGCGGTTGACCGCGTAGATGGTCTCCTCGTTGCGCAGGTCGAGCACCACCAGGTTGTTGTAGACCGTGGCGCAGCGCTGGATCTGCTGGCGTGCCAGCTGGTCATGCTCCTTGTACAGGGCGACCCGTTCGGCCACGTCGGGCAGTTCGAGGATTTCGTCGATGCCGTGGGTCTGGCAGAAGTCGATCAGCTGCATCATCAGCTGGTAGTTGGCAATGCGAAAGTCGCGGAAGCGCCCCAGGCCGGTACGCGCGTCCATGATAAAACTGAGCAGCTCCCAGCCCTCGGGATCGAGGATGTCCTCGCGGCTGAACTGGGCGGCGTCGGCCTTGTCCACCGCGTCCATCATCTCGTCCCATTCCCGCGGGAAGGTGTCGTAGCCGCCATAGTGCTGCCACACCACCCGTGCCGCCGAGGGGGCGTTGGGGTCGATGATATGGTTGCTGGCTGGCTGGTTGCGGATGGTCTCGCTCAGATGGTGGTCGAAGGCCAGATGGCAACCCGCTACATAGGGCAGGTTGGTGGTGATGTCGTTGGCGGTGATCGCCACCTTGCCGTCCTGCATGTCCTTGGGGTGGACAAACAGAATGCCGTCGATCAGGTCGAGGTGCTTGAGCAACGCGGCACAGACCAGGCCGTCGAAGTCGCTGCGGGTGACGAGGCGATACAGAGTGGACATTGCACATCTCCGGGCGGGGGAACAGTCGGGTCTGATTCAAGGTAGCACGCGCGGCGTACTCTGCCTGGCCACTGGGCGGGCAGCCGGGTGCACTCGCGGATAAAGCCCTTGCTCTGCAGGGAGGCCTGGGGTAAAGCTGTGTCTCACCTTGCTCAATTGCGAAAGGATCTCGCCCATGCTCGACAAACTTGTCATTTTCGCCTCGGCCCTGTTGCTGCTCTGCTACACGGTCACCTGGTTCCTCGCGCCTCCCCAATACTGACTGCCCCGGCAAGGAAGCCCGCCATGCGCAATAAAGAACAGCAATTGACCGAACTCTTGAGCCTGACCTCGCGCAGCCTGACCCATCTGACGGCATCGCTGACCTCGCTGTCTTTCGACCTGCTGCGCAGCCAGGACCCCAGCGTGCGCAATGCCGCAGCGAGGATGATTGGTCGCATGGAGGCGGTTAGCCATGAGCTGGATCAGCAGTGGCAGCTGATCAGCGAACTGACCGGGGTGCAGGCCCCGGAGCGGGTTGACGGCGTAGAAGAGGTGCAGCTGCAGTCGTTGCTCTAGGCAGCCCGTGGGCACGCCACCACAATGCGTGGAGCGCGCCGCGACGGCTCTGGTGGAAGGCCAGGTAACAAAAAACCCGCCGAAGCGGGTTTTTTCCTGACCATTCCAACATCCTGTTGGCAACCTGCCTGGCTATGGTCGATCGTCCTTGATCCCGAGCGCATCCTGTCGCTCAGTGGATGGTTGTAGATTAGGGTGACGCTGCATTCGGCAACAGAGCGCAATGACCTGGCGCTGTGTAAGCCATTCGCCATAGTGCGAATTCTTTGTGCGCCAGCGCACGCTCAGGCGCAGCCAGGCGTCTGCCCGAGCTGAAACACCAGGGTCTTGAGGGCGCTAGCGGGCTGGCTGTCGGGAAACTCCGGGGGATTGTCCAGACGCTGGCTGAACTGCAGTGCCGGCGCTTCCTCGGCCATGGCCTGGAGCAGGTAGTCGGG